>JAHYIW010000064.1 GCA_019429445.1 Desulfuromonadaceae bacterium | reverse complement strand
CGCCGAAGACGGAGTAGATATTCTGTGCCTCGGCGGCGTCCCCCGCCGGGGTGGAGGTGGCATGAGCACACAGATAATCGATATCGGTCGTCTGCAAGCGGGCATTTTTCAGCGCCATGCACATGGCGCGTTGCAGACCATCGAGGCTCGGCACCGACAGCTGATCACCGTCGGAGGAAAAGCCATACCCCTTCAGCTCCCCAAGAATCGTCGCGCCGCGTTCCTGCGCCAGATCATAACGTTCCAGCACCACCGCCGCCGCGCCGCCACTCGGTACCAGACCGTCACGCTGAGCATCGAAAGGGCGCGACGCCGCCGCCGGATTATCGACCCGCAACGAAAAGGCGCCAAGACCGTCAAAGCTGCACATCGATTCCCAGTTGATTTCCTGCGCTCCGCCGCAGATCACGCGATCCTGCCGCCCCAATGCAATTAAATCGGCAGCCTGACCAAGCGCGTGCCCGCCACTGGAGCAGGCGGAGCTGATCGACCAGCAGGCGCCCCGCGTTTTCAGCAGGGTATTGAGATTCATCGTCACGCACGAGGTCATCGAGCGGAAAATCTGGCCGCTGCCGATCGACTTGGTTGCGCCGGACACACGCAGGGCATCGACCTGCTCAATTGCCGCGATCGCGCTCGAATCACAGCCGAAAATCAGCCCGCTGCGATCATTGGCAATAGCGTCCTCGCCAAGCCCGGCGACCTTCAGTGCATCGCTCGCCGCCGCGTAAGCCTGTACCGCAAAAGCGGGCATACTCTTACGCGCCTTGCGCGACAGTTCCTGCTTTTCGTCGAAATCGACCTTGCCGGTCAAGGGGGAGCGAAACCCGAGTCTGGTCCGCTCTTCGTCAACGACAATACCGGAACGTCCTTCACGCAGTGCTGACGTGACGGTGACCAGATCACGACCGAGACAGGAGATGATACCGATTCCGGTGATGGCGACACGATGCATGAATAAAAACCTCTGTGTAAATTTCGCTTTAATGCCCGCGAGCAAAGCTGTTGTGGATGTCAGAACAGGATAACGACCATACAACAAATTGAATTTTCGTGTAACTGATTTTAGCAAAGGAGACGACTGTCCCCAAGGTCCGCACGGCGGGAGCATCGGCTGCCCTCCCCGCCCGGCAAACCGGTCTGCGGATTGGGACAGCTGTGCAGATAATCCAATCCTGATGATTCAAAACTGATCGAGCAATGCGAATTCTTCAGCGAGCCACGCTGGCAACGCGGCGTTCCAGACGTCATTACCAATCACCCTGATTGCGGAACCGGCTTCCAGGGTGAATTCGCTGACAACCTCGACATTTCCGGCCATCATCTGCTTTTGCGCGTCCTCGAACTGCACTTTCATTTTATCTTCGGCAGATTTGAATTCCTGGAACATCTGGTCTTCCATGGCTTTGAATTCGGCTTCCATCCTGTCGCTGTAACGTCTGAACTGCCCCTCCAGCGCGCCGATCGCCAAAGCCCCTTCCTGAAGGAAAATATCCACCTGGTTCGCATCGTTATTCACTGCGAAACGGGTCCCCTTGACGCCCATCGTCACCGTCGCCGAGGAAATTTCGAGCCCCTTCGCACTGCCGCGTTTTTTGATTTCGAAGAGGACACGCCCACGATCGACATTGGCTTGATCGAGCCCCTGAATCGTCAGCGAGCTGTTCTCCGTCAAGACCACCCGATTGCCATCAACAAAGAGCAGAAAGGCCTGTGAGTCCCGCTTGGTTTTGATCACATCTCCTGCAAACAAAGGAGCATCGGGGGATTCAATCGCGTCCCCCCGCACCGCACCATCCCGGTAGACGCTGACTTTTCCGGAGAGCTTAACCACTGCGCCAATCGGTTCGACAGCAAAGGCCGGAACGGCGAATAATAATCCACACAGCAACAGATAACGCACCATAACTTCCTCCTCATCAAGGATCGCAACACGTGGCGCAAATATAAGTGATCAGGGGCAGATTGTCCAGCGTGATAAAATGCGCAGTAACGGACGTTGCTGGAGGGGCATGCCAAACCAGAGGCGGCAGTTAAACTAAAAACCTGGCCTGTGGCGTTGGATCAGCCAAGCCCGGTTCAAGAGATACTCTTCCTGCTCACAGGTCTCGATCGCACCAGGATTGGCTTGTCTCACCATGCGGATAGCATCGTCAGGCTCAAGACCAAAATCGCACAGCAACCGCGCCGCGACCGTTCCTGTCCGTCCCAATCCTTCCTGACAGTGAATATGGATATTTCTCCCGGAACGGAGGATCGTCTCGATTTTATGGATTTGCGCTGTCCACTCCCGTTCAAACCATGCATCCGGTGCCAGACATGGAAATATCGGAAGGTGCAACCATTCGATTTGGTGTTTGGCGCAAAGGCGTTTAATGGCGGTGATTCCAAGTCTCTTTATCTCATCATCGTCAAGCAGGGTCACAACAACAGAAGCACCCCACGCTGCAATGGTCTGAAGATCGCGGGGGAGATTTCTTTTCCACGTATAACCGGTCACCAGCGATGGCCCCTTACGGCCAGGGCAAGAGCTCATACCAATACGACCTGATATTTTGGGAATGGATACCGACATAATCGGTAAAGGAATTTTCGGTGACAAGGTGATCATTTGTCTTTTCACCCGTTGTATGATCAGTGGTTGCCAAGTCATGGAGAGAAACGATACCG
>JAHYIW010000063.1 GCA_019429445.1 Desulfuromonadaceae bacterium | reverse complement strand
TGAGAAACTCGCCATTTTACAAACACGGGATACGTGCGTCCGGGATTCACGTTAAAAGCTAACCATTTAATTTTAAGAGATTATAGATTCAGCTTGACAGGCGGACTATAGAATGTCCCCCTATACTTCAGCGTCCCCCTATACTTTCGTGCCGTTTCAGCGCTCCGGCGCTGCCGCCGGACGACGCTCAGTCAGGAACAAGGCAGCCACTCCGGCGACCAGTAGCAGCACTCCGATCGACTGCAGCGCGCTGCGCGTTCCCAGCCACAAGATGAGATAAAACGAGGTGCCGAGCGTACCGGCGATACTGCCGACGGTTGAAATCGCGTAGAGTGCCCCGACACTCTGTCCGGCGCGACGCAGGTCGTGCAACGCCAGCACAATGGCATAGGGCGAAACGGCACCGAGAAAAACCGAGGGCAGCAGAAACAGCAACAGGCAGGCCAGAAAAGGCCCGATGCGCGGCCCGAGATCATAATCGGCCAGCCATGCCGTTAAGGGAAAGGCGTAATACGGGAAGACCAGCAGCAGCAGTCCCGGCAGCGTCGGCAGCAGTGCGAACAGCAGCCGCGAGCGACACCGGTCACCGAGCACGCCGCCGAAAAAATAGCCCAGCGCCATCCCCGCCATAAAGACCCCGATCAGGCTCCCCCAGACGAAAATCGAATTGCCAAAACTCGGTGCCAGCACCCGGCTGCCGAGGATTTCAAAGGCCATCAGCGCCGCGCCGTTGACGAAAACAATCGCGTAGATCAAGGCAAGGTGTGCGTTGGTCCGGCCCATGTTCAACGTCCCGACTGCTCTTTCAAGAGATTGACTGGCGCAAAGTCGTCGGTCAGTACCTGACCCTGCAACCCGGCCATCGGGATGCGCGAAGCGGGAGTATATTGCGCCTCAATCAGCGCCCCTAAATCGAACGAAAAGGTGCGCTCCTGACCGAGTTGTGCGCCGCGCGCGCGCAGCTCGTCTTTTTCCAGCCAACGGTCGCGCAGCGTCGCGAAGATCAGGAAAGAACCGGCGTTATCATAAAAACTGTAATTGCGCGGAAATACCTGGGCGATCGTTTTGACCTGCGCATGCAGATATTTGTTGGCGTACTCCGCCCATAAATGCACCACCGCCACACCGCCGGGGTTCAGGTGATCCTTGACGATCTGCATGAATTCCAGGGTAGTGAGATGAAAGGGAATTCCGCCCGCTTTATAGGCATCGAGGATAATGACATCGTATTTTTGCACTGATTTGCGCAACAAACGCCGACCGTCGCCGATCTGCAGCTGTCCGTGAGGTCCCGGCTTGAAACCGAAATACTTTGTAGCGACTTCGACCACCAGCGGGTCAATCTCGACCACGTCAAGCCGCACCTCGGGAAACTTGCGGGCAATGAACTGCGCCATCGCCCCGCCGCCAAGACCGAGCATCAGCACCTTTTTGACCGGCGGTTCGGCAAAGGCAAAACCGGCCAGCGCCGAGCGGGTATACTCATAATGCAGGTCATCCGGGTCGCTCAGCCGCATCACCGTCTGCTCGTAGAGCCCGAACTGCAAATAACGCAAACCGTCATCCTTGTCATAAACCTGAATACCGGTATAGGGGGAATCTCCTTCAAAAAGCAGCTTTTCGGCAGCCTGGAGGGGAGAGAGCATCGACACTAACAGGGCAATCACGAACAACAAGATCCGGCACTTCATTCATATTCTCCTCAAAGTTCAGCTCATTCTACTGAACAGAGCTGCGCTGTCAATCATTTATGCTCAGCCTTACATGCAGTAAAAGTGCCTTCGTCTCTGCGTGAGACGAAGATCTGTCCAGCGGTTTACCTGCGGCCTCTCTTTTACGAGCCTTGACGACATCACACTTAATCACTATGGTTAAATTCAGTCAGGAGGTCACCTAATGGAAACGAAAGTCATCACCGCTCATGTTCCATTGCCTCTCGCCAACAAAGTTGACCAGATGGCAACCAACCTGGATCGCTCACGTGGCTGGGTCATAAAACAGGCCTTGACCGCCTGGACGGAACAAGAAGAAGAGAGAAACCGCCTGACCTTGGAAGCCCTGTCTGATGTCGACACCGGTCATACCGTCGACCAGCAGGCGGTTCAAGAATGGGCGAATAGTGTCCCCGAAGTTTGAAGTTCATCGTGCCCCAAGTAGTGTCTCCAGTTTACGTGCCAGCCAATCAAATTGACAAACAAAAGCAACATGGCTAGACTTAGCTAATCTAAGAAAAGGTGAGGCCATGAAAGTCAACATGCACGAAGCCAAAAGTCAGCTGTCGGCATTGGGAGAGAAGGCGTGGCAGGGCGAGGAGATCATCATCGCCAAGGCTGGCAAGCCCTACTTGGAACTGCGCCCTTACCGCCCCAAGCGGGCACCGAGAACGCCCGGACGCTGCAAAGGACAAATTGTTATCGCCCCGGATTTTGACGTAACCCCGGAAGAGATCATCAGGGCTTTCGAGGGGGACGAATGAAACGCATCCTCATCGATACCCACGTCCTCCTCTGGTGGCTGGCCGACGATCCTCGCTTGGGGAACGAGGCACGGAACCTGATCGGCGCGGCCGCAAACAGCGTTTACGTCAGTGCGGTCACCACATGGGAAATCACCATCAAGCAAGGGATTGGCAAAGTCACCGCCCCGGATGACCTCGACACTATTGTCGATCAGGAAGGGTTCGAAAAACTGCCGATCAGCCTCTACCATGGGCAGCAGGCCGGGCGACTCCCCCTACTCCATCGCGACCCCTTCGACCGCATGCTGGTCGCTCAGGCGAAAGCGGAGGGGCTGACGGTCATGACTGCCGATCGTCAAATTGCGTGTTATGACGTCCACACGCTCGACGCCAGCCGTTAGTAAACACCCCGAGGAGGATTTCAAAAGGGGGGTGGGCCTGTAGATTCCCAGATCGCAAGCCAGCGATTTCCGTGCAATATGCAGCATTGAGAACAACACCCTTATTGTGCTGGTTATCGCCATCGGGCACCGCCGAGATGTCTATCATAAACCGCTCCCGTCAGATAATTTACAGCATAAGAGAACCGCAGCAGCCGGATAAGTCAAAAGTAAAGATTTGACCCCCGTGCAGTAGACGAGATTTGCTAACCGGAAAAACCACTGTCACGTGATTCACGTAAAAATCTCGGAACTTTTAACAGACTGTTTACCTGATAGAAAAATAGATAACAGCGTTATATATGACTGGAATCAAAGGACAACTTCCCGGAAGTTAAAGATTAAAGCCATAAGATACCAGTCTTGTAATTCCATTGTCCCCTGTTATTGAATAGCGCTTTATTCAACGGAACG
>JAHYIW010000062.1 GCA_019429445.1 Desulfuromonadaceae bacterium | reverse complement strand
ACTTCGCGTCGAACTATTTCGACACCATGTACGCCTGCGCCGAAACCCTGATCCAGGCCGGCCATGCCTACGTCGATTCGCTGTCGGCCGACGAAATGCGCGCGCATCGCGGCACGCTCACCGAAGCAGGCAGGGACAGCCCCCACCGCAGCCGCAGCGTCGAGGAAAACCTCGACCTTTTCCACAGAATGCGCGCCGGCGAATTTCCCGACGGCGCCCACGTGCTGCGCGCCAAGATCGACATGGCCTCGCCCAACATCAACCTGCGCGACCCGGCGATCTACCGCATCAAGCGCGCGCATCACCACAACACCGGCGACACCTGGTGCATCTACCCGATGTACACCTACGCGCATCCGATCGAGGACGCGATCGAGCACATCACGCACTCGATCTGCACCCTGGAATTCGAGGACCAGCGGCCGTTCTACGACTGGCTCTTGGACAAGCTGGCCGACGGCGGCTTCTTCACCCGCCCGCTGCCGCAGCAGATCGAGTTCGCGCGGCTCAACCTCACCTACGTCGTGCTCTCCAAGCGCAAGCTGATCCAGCTGGTCGACGAAAAGCACGTCTCCGGCTGGGACGATCCGCGCCTGCCTACCCTCGTCGGCGCGCGCCGCCGCGGCTATACCGCAGAAGGCTTCAAACGCTTCACCGACCAGATCGGCGTCTCGAAATCCGACGGCTGGATCGACTACAGCGTGTTCGAGGCCTGCCAGCGCGACGTGCTGAACGATTCCGCGCTGCGCCGCATTGCCGTGCTCGACCCGGTCAAACTCATCATCGACAACTATCCCGAGGGCCAGTCGGAAGACTGCTTCGCCCCCAACCACCCGCAGCAGCCCGACCTGGGCAAGCGCGCGGTGCCGTTCTCAAGGGAATTGTGGATCGAGCGCGAGGACTTCATGGAAACCCCGTCCAAGGGCTACTTCCGCCTGTACCCCGGCAACTCGGTGCGGCTGCGCTACGGCTACGTCGTCACCTGCACCGGCTGCGACAAGGATGAGAACGGCACCATCACCGCGGTGCACTGCGAGTATCTGCCCGACACCAAATCCGGCACCCCCGGCGCCGACTCGGTCAAGGTCAAAGGCAACCTCCACTGGGTGTCCGCCGACCATGCCTATGAAGCCGAAATCCGTTTATACGACCGCCTGTTCAGCACCGCCCAGCCGGGCGCGGCGACCGGCGAATTTCTCGACGACCTCAACACCGACTCGGTGCAAGTCATCCGTGCGCAACTGGAGCCCGCACTGCGAGACGCCGCGCCGGAAGACCGCTTCCAGTTCGAGCGCCACGGCTACTTCGTCGCCGACCGCGTCGATTCAAAACCTGGCGAGCCGGTGTTCAATCGCACCGTGACGCTGAAGGATTCGTGGAGCAAGGCAGAGAAATGAATTCGTGATGTACTGATTGTGTCCGTCAAGGAGCTATGAACATGAAGTGTCCTGTGTGCGGCGCGGCTGAACTGATCCACGACACCCGCGACCTGCCCTACACCTACAAGGGTGAAACCACCGTCATAGCGGCGGTGACCGGCGACTTCTGCCCGGCCTGCGCCGAGTCCGTCCTGGATGCGGCGGAATCGGATCGCGTCATGCGCGAGATGCGCGCCTTCTCGAAGCAGGTCAACGCGGCAATTGTCGATCCAGACTTCATCGCCAGCGCGCAAGATACTCGCGCTTGAACAACGCGAGGCCGCCGAAATCTTCGACGGTGGCGTCAATGCATTCTCGCAATATCGTGTCCGACCCCATATCCGCGCTACCGGGGCGTACGGACAACTCCCCGGACGGGACTTCAACCCGCTAGATTTACTGCTGTTACTGCGAACGGTCAGACACGATTAATTGACTTCAATATCGTGTCTGACCCCATTTACAGGTACCGCAATTGCTGTTCTAGATGCCGAAGACTTTTAGGAGGGAATCGATAACCCCCTCGATTCCACGGCCCGTAACCCCCGTTCTTGCATTCGGGTGCGGCGTTTCTTCGTAGATGCAGCACCCTGGCTTGCCAGAAAACCGGTCATTGAACAGTTCCTGTTTGCCCATGAGGTAAGAACCGAAGGTTTCGCAGCGGGTGACGGCGTACTGAAGATTTGCACTGAATCCGAGCATGGCCGCCTGATTGATGGCACGTCCTGTGTTCACTGGTTCAATCCGGATGCCTCGACAGCCCTTAACGATCAGTCTCGCAGGGCCATGAAACACGACGTAGCGGAGTTGCATGGTCAGCCAATTGCTCAGACCAAACCGCCAATATCCCTTGATGCAAACAGGATCGTCCGGGCGCTGAACAATTCCAACCAGACAGCGTGGCTGGAGTACGACGGCGGAACCGGCTGGCAAGTCGATCTCGCTGATTTCAAGCAATGGGTCTTGAGAAGACGAAATTACGACCGGCTCCGATCCGTCAGGATAAACACGGGTCAGCCCATACATGCCGGATGCCAGGCTGGTGAGAGGCATGGTCCAGTCAAGCAACCACTTGGTCTCCTTTTTCGCTGCCAGCGATGCACTTTGAAGAAACTCGGGATGTACGAGAAGTTCCGACTTGTCGTCTAGGATGATCGATTTGGAGACAGTCGATGCGCGGGGGATGCCCGTTCGTTTCACTTCATCGTTGGCGCCAAACTGGATCAGCCCCGATGACCCGGGCAGCAGGCGAATTCCCGGCCGGCGCGCCGCAAGCGGGGCAATGACATAGAACATAAACAGTTTGATTGCGATGGGGGTGACGATGATCAAAAACACTATCCCGAGTGCCGTCGGCAGCGCCTTGATGACTGGTTTGGCTGCGCGCTGAAACCAGTTGTCATCGAGTTGCTTTTTGAGTTTCTCAATTTCCGATTCCAGCTGTCGTTGCCCCTCAGCTTCAAACGGCAAGACCTTGAATGGCAATGCTTTACGGGTATTGGTTAAGATTGTGATCAGCTTTTCCTGTTTGGCGATATCGGTTTGTACTTTTGCTTTATTTTTATTCAGCTGGGCAAGCGCCACTTCTAGAGGGTCAACCCGCCTGTCCCTGTAAATCGGGGGCCAGGTCGGGGGCCAGACCCAAATCTGAGCACGTTCTTTAAATGGAACAGGTTGACCGGACAGCTTTTTTAGCGCGGCAATGTTTGCACGAATGCTTCCGTCAATTCTCTTCTTTTCTGCGACAAATTTTGCCAGAGTGTCCTTTGGGTATTTCAGGCTTTGAACGTGGTCTTTAGCCTGCTTGTATAACTGGTTCGTGTAGGAGTTCGCCTGTTCGAGCAACTTGATCTGGATGTCCAACTCGATCAGCTTGCGGAAGGTCAGGCTGGTGGGATTCTTCCGGTCAATTAGGCTGCTCGTATCCCATAGTTCCTTTCGTTTTATCTGGGCATTATCGAGTTGCTGCTTGATCCCCTTAAGGCTATCTTCGATCTGCTCTTCCGTTGCACGGGTGGACGGAACAAGCGCGGCCACTGACATCTCGGCTTCCTTCCGCATCTCTTCAATGACGGTTCTGGATTCGTTTAATTGAGCCAGTTTTAAATCGTTCGCGATTTCGAATTCATCCCATTTCTGTTTGATAAATCCGCCTCCAATGAGGATCGCAATCACAACAACCAAGGTAACAACGTTCTTGGCCAGCCATCGAAGCACAGTGTTGATTAACTCACGCATTTTTAATTATTTTCCAGGCGATGGTCGTTGACGGGTTGGTGTACGGCAACAGGGGACAGACCACGGTTTATCTCATTCACCAAACAATTCCCCCGTTTCCGGCTCCACCGCTCGACGTGGCCTTCCCGACTTTCCAGGCACAGCACGTCGCCCCAAAGCCGTCGATACCTG
>JAHYIW010000061.1 GCA_019429445.1 Desulfuromonadaceae bacterium | reverse complement strand
GAAGTTTGAGGGCAGATTTTAGCTCATTTGCAGCCTCATAGCCGTAGCTATGGGGCAAAAAGGAGCTGAAATATGAGCCAAACAGCTGGGTTTGCAGCCGGTCATTCATTCTCGGACAGGCTCCTAGAAACTGAGTTTACTGACTTTTTTCGCCTGAACAGGAGAGTTACATGCCCCGAGGTGAGCAAGCTTCCTTTTTGAAAAAACTGTTGCGGGTGATGCTGGCCAGCGGGATCGCCGCAGGCCTTGCTTTTCCGTTTCTGGTCACGCCGCTCCTTGGCACGCAGGTACTCACGCTCCCGTTCTTCGTCAGCTGTATCTTCATGGGGCTGGTGATGGGTGTCGTGCTTTATTTAATTGTGCGCGGTGCAATGCTCAAGCAGTTGCGTCACCATTTCAAATTGCTTGAACCGTTGATCGGCAATCGCAGCGTCGATCACAATGACCTGGAAGGGTTGCAGGCCGCCCTTGAAGCGTCGATCCATCAAGTCGAAGACTTGTTCAATAATCTGCTGAACACGGTCGATCTCTTTGTTCCCCACTACAAGTCCCTTGCCGAATCAAGCCGCAATCTTTCAGAGCGTGCCTCCGAGGGGCTTGCCGCAGCCCTCGCGACGCGAAAAAATGTTGAGTCGATGGAGACCAAACAGGCTGAAATTGTCACCCGCACGGAAAATCTCTCCCAGCATACACAGGATGAATCGGCCATTTCCGGTGAACTTTCTGCGTCTCTCGATGAAATGTCACAGGCGATGGATCATGCCACGGGAAAATTCATTGAAACGACGTCCAGTGTTGATGAACTGGCCGCAAGCATCCTTGAGGTTGCCGCACAGGCTGACGAAATTGCCCGTTCAGTTGAAAACACGACTCGCGACCTGGATGAAATCGGTGAATCGCTGCTCAAAATCCGTAACGGGGCCGCAGAAAGCGCGACTGTCGTCGGCACCGTCAAGGTGGATGCCGAGAACGGTTTGCAAGTCGTTGAATCATCAATCAACGAAATGGAACGGATTGAGCGGGAAAGCGTCAAGTCGACTGAAGCGATGCATCGTCTCTCGCGTCAGACCGGTGAAGTCGCCAAGATTATCGAGGTCATCAAGGAGCTGGTATCCGACACCGAATTGCTGGCGTTCAATGCCGCGATCATCGCCGCGAAAGCCGGGGAAGAGGGGAAGGGATTTTCTGTGGTCGCCGAAGAAATCCGCGATCTGGCTGATCGTACTACCAACAGCGCACAGGACATTCAACGCATCGTCAAAGCGATCAACACCGACACCGACGAGGTGCTTGCCGCCGTTGAGGCAACCGGCAAACGTATCGCCAAAGGGAAAGAGCTTTCCCTCTCCGCGGGTGAGGCGCTTTTTAAAATCGTCGAAAGTTCGCAGCGCGCGGCGCTAACCTCTGATGAAATATCGGAAGTCACCGAGCAGCAGGGCGTGCGTTCGCAATCGCTGCTCGAAGACGCAACGCAAAGCCTGCGTTCGGTCAAAGAAATTGCCCGGGTTATGCAGGAGCAGCAGCGCGCAGTTGTGCGTATCCAGGACAGTGTCAACCAGATCAAATCGGCCAACGATCAGGTCTCCCGCGGGATGGAAGAACAGGTCAAGGCAACCCGTCAATTCGATCAGGGGCTCGCTGCGCGTGAGGAGCAAATCAACGCTATTCGTGACATCATCACCTTCCAAAGCAACCTGTCCAACAAGGTTTTTACCCACTTTGAGAGCTCAGAGCGTCGTCTGCACGGCAATGCAGAATTGGCGAAAATCATTAACCAGGAAATTTACGAACTCGAAATTCTTGCGGAGCGTTTACGCCAAATTGTTGATGATGTCTCTCAAACGACCGCGGGAGATCAACCCCTTCCCCCCCCAACTGCTCCCCCGGCACAACACACGGCAACGGCGATGGCCGCTGCCAAGGGCTGAGCAACCGGTCGGCAGGTTACCCTTCCCGCACCCCGATCTTTTTTAAAATTGTCATCATCGGGCACCAGTTGGTGAAGGCGCTCTGAAAAAGATTCAGCCCGACAAAGGCCGTAAAATAAAGCCATGCGGGGGAATGTAGCTGCGACAAACCCACACTCAGCATCACGAAAAAACCGGCGATCAGGCGTAAATAACGATTGACGGTCATCGGTTGGTCTCCCTTCTGGATTCCCGGTTAGAAACTGTAGCGGACACCAGCGTAAAGGTTGTTATTGCGTTCAAATTGACCGAAAAAGGTGTGGTCATCCTCACCCATGAAGAGATTCGCTCCGCTGGTGAGCAGCCATGCATCGGTCAGCTTATAGTTGATATTCGGACGCAGGTACCCGTCGCCATCTGACGGCGAATAATAGACGAAGAGGGAAAGCGTCAGGGTCTGCCTCAGGGCCAGCTTGGTCAGGCGTGTGGTGAAGACGTGACGATTTCGATCACGCGCGGGGCTGCCGGGCGGAAGACCACTCACATACCCGCCATAATCACACATCGATTCGAGATAATATTGAGCACTGACGGACAGATTGTGTCCCACCTCCTGTTCATAACCGGCCAGCAGGCGCCACTCACTGTTCGGCAGCGCCGGATCCGTGCCGTTCCGGTCGTCACGGGAGTCATAATAACCTGCTTCAAAAGTGGCAATCCCCCTCGCCAGCCCGCCGCGCAGACTCGCTCCATAGACGCTCAGCCGGGGGAAAGTGGCGCGCAACGTTGCCGGATCGAACCCGACCGGACTTTTCCAGAACCCCGTGTAGGCATAAAAAGCGCTCTCGTAACTGATGATATTTTTTGAGACCCGCACCGCCAGCTCATCGTCGTGCCCCCAGCGGTCGCGCAGCTGGGGGTCGCTGACTGCGTCCTCCCCGGCACGTCGCCCGAGGAGGGGGTTCCAGTAAGAAATCCGCTCGCCACGGATATAGCGATCGGCATCGAAACGCGGTGTCCAGGCCACGTCAATATTCGCACAGGCGGGGAAAAAACTGATGAAGAGAGCATCGGAGGGGGCCTTCAGATATTCCACGTCACGGCCAATGAAAAAGGACCGCCAGTCCTTGGGAAACAGGTCGTTGATAAAGAGTAGATCCCCTGTTCCCCAAGTCAGAATCTGACGACCGAGCTTGACATCGATGCTGGACAGCGGCGAGAAAAGAAGATTCGCCTCACGCAGGTCGACCGGTCCGGTCCCCGCCTCAAAATCCTGATCAGTCTGTTGTGCGACTTCATCGTGAACCAGGTCGGTCCGCAGCTGCCAGCTTACCAGCTCGCCGTCGCGGCGTAGCCCCAGTTGAACCCGCGCCTCACCAAGACTCGTTGACCGCTGGTATCGATCCTCCTGCAAACGGGTGCCATAACGTCCATCGACAAAACCGTGGACGGAGATATCGGCTCCGGGCGAAAAGGCCTGCGCTGACGGGACCGGGAAAAACATCAGCAGAACCAGCACCACTCCACCAGTAATTGCGGCAAGTAAATTCATCCCTGTCTCGTCCTAACGCGTTACTTCTCGCGGCGCGCGGCGCAAAAAGCGCTCGGTAAATATCCGCTCCTGCAAGCCGAGATCATACTCAATTTGAGTAAAATGGTTAATCGTCGTGCTCCCCGCAAGCAGATCGCGGGCCGCCGCTTTGATCACCGTCGGATAGCCCTGCACCGTCGCCACTTCGAGCGCCTCGACGACCCGATAGACGCTGCCACTTTGATCAAAATACTCGGCCTTGACCGGCAGGTACGTGGTTTTATCGATCTGCACGATATAGTGGCTGAATTCCACCGATGAACGATTTTTCGGGGTGTTCCTGATCACGTAACGGGTGGCGGTTTCCTCGATCAGTTCATGGCGATCCTCGTCCAGGCTGCGGCCCGAAACATCTTCGTAATAAAAGTCAGAACCGACAAAGCTGGTCCGCTTGTCCCCCGGTGCGATGCGCTTTTTCAAGTTCAGCGCGGGGAGCCAAAGCCAACGATCATCTTCCCTGGCGACATTTT
>JAHYIW010000060.1 GCA_019429445.1 Desulfuromonadaceae bacterium | reverse complement strand
AAGTGAGAAACTCGCCATTTTACAAACACGGGATACGTGCGTCCGGGATTCACGTTAAAAGCTAACCATTTAATTTTAAGAGATTATAGATTCAGCTTGACAGGCGGACTATAGAATGTCCCCCTATACTATTCCATCCAGGATACGGAACTGACTATCTGGGTTGTTAAAGTAGGTCATCGCAGGGAACGTTTTTGCCATTGACGGACAGCCTTTTAATGGGTGACCCCGCTTAGGTTTTTGCAACTCGATATTGAATTAGTGTATAATCGACATTATTTTTCCTCAGGAGGTTCTCCAATGTTCTGGATAATTCATCGCTCTACTCTGATTTTTCTCTATGTGTGTATCTGCCTGACGTCCACCGCGTTTGCCGCGAATGCGCAACCTCTGGAAACTTACACCGATCCCACCACCGGCATGCAGTTCGTCTACATTCCCGGCGGTACATTCATCATGGGGGATCCAAGCGGCAAGGATCCCTTTGCCGTCCCGGCCCACGAGGTGACGGTTAAACCGTTTTACCTGGGGAAATATGAGGTGACCTTTGCAGAATATGACAAGTTTGCCCGGGAGACGAAAAGGGATCTGCCGGACGACATGGGGTGGGGGCGTGGCATCCGGCCGGTGATCAATGTCACCTGGCACGACGCGGTCGCCTTCACCAAGTGGCTTTCGAAGAAAACCGGCAAAACCTTCCGTCTCCCTTCCGAGGCCGAATGGGAGCTTGCGGGGCGCGGCGGGACGACAACCTACTACTACTGGGGGGACAATCTGGGCCGCAGCAACGCCAATTGTGACGGGTGTGGCAGCCCGTGGGACGATAAGCAGACCGCAGCCGTCGGCTCATTTAGAGCCAACCCCTACGGTCTCTACGATATGACCGGAAATGTCTACGAATGGTGCCTGGACAGCCGCCATCGCAGCTACGAGGGGGCACCCAAAGATGGCTCAGCATGGCTAAAAAAAGGGCAAAAAGACAGTCGCGGCCGGGAGTTCCGCATCAATCGCGGCGGATCGTGGTTTCAGCCAGCCCGAGAGATGACTATTTACCGGCGTTGCTGGGACGCCGCCGAAGATAAACGCGCGGAGCTCGGTTTTCGTGTCCTGCTTGAACCGTGATCAATCCTTCTGCCGCGCCTGAGTCAGCAGACTATCGATCTCCTGGAGCATACCGGAATAATGGAATTCCGACCAGGGCTGCTGTTTGAGCTTGTTCAGTAGCGGCACTGCCTCCCCACTTCTCCTCATTTCGATCAGCAACTCTGCTTTGCGCAAGCCGATTAATGCATGATCTGGCAGTGCTTGCATTGCCTTCTCGATCATGGCCAGAGCAGCTTCTTTCTCCCCTTGTTTTGTCTTGAGATTGATCAACTCAAAATATTCCAGGGCATAAAGCGGATCGAGCGACACTGCCTTTTCAAGCTCCAGCAACCCCTGATCCAACTGCTTCAGCTGGCGGCGCGCCCGATACTGGCGATAAAAGCTGTCTGCGTCACGCGGCAGCAGTTTTTGGATAGCCTGGGCTTTTTCAATAATCACCTCAGGCTGAAAGAAGCTGTCGAGATAGCACATCTCACCCCGGATTTTCATGGCTGCCGACGGGCTGTCAAGCCGTCTCGGATCCGCCACAAAAGCCGCCACGTCATCCCCCAGAAAACGCATCAGCAAGGGAACATCAAAGCTAAGATTGTCACGGGATACCGTCACCCCCAGCGTTCGATAGTCACGAGTCGCCACCTTCTGGAAGTGGCCGGTCAGCAGCGGATACAATGGAGTTCTGACTTCATTCCGATAAATGGCCGTAAAAAAACCGGAGTCGATATGGACCAGCAGCGGCCCCTTTACAATCGGTAGGCGATCAATGCTGACTACATCAACCGACACCCCCCCCAACACCCCTGAGTAAGCACCGTTTTCTGTCACCTTGAACGAGTCGATATCGTCCCCCCACCCGGCGGCCCGCTGGCGCAGCCCTTGCTTGAAGTCAACCAAGGGGAGCAGTTCCATCCCCCCTTCCACCGGGACGACCCAAATCACCCGGGAGAAATATCTTTGGCGCATGGCTGCGGCAACGCCCATGCTTGGCGACAACAGCTGATCGGGGACTGGGCGCGCCACACGCCGCACTACCTCTTGATCGTCACCATGTTGCAGCAAAAGATCAACCTCAACTTGCATAGCTTCAGTAAGCGGTTTCAGCGGTCGACCGGAAAAAAGCAGCAGTGCCGGTTTTTTCTTGGCAAAGCGCCTCCACACGGGAAGCGCTTCAGCCTGTTCCTCTACCAACAACGGTTTGATGGGATTATTTAACAAGGTTTCTACTAATGATGAGGCGATTTCAGGCTTGTTCTCGGAAGAGGCTTGAGACTGACCGGGATGGACCACTGCAGGGGACTTCTGCGTCAATGTTACTGGTGGGCTGGTAATAGACGGTGGCTCATCATGACGCTGGCAAGCAACAAGGAACATCGTCACCAAAATGACGGCAGGCAGAAACAGCCAGTTGCTCCAATCTTTAATTCCCTGCATATCGACCTCATCTTTTTGAACCGTTTTTGTGACCACCAGATAAACCACGGGCCGGGATCACTCCCGGCCCGCACGATTAATTATATGACGATTCGGTTCACCTTACCAAGGTGTTACCGTATTCCACTGCTGACCATTACCTATACCATTGTATGTATCATCCCCACCAAATGCATCGACACCCAAGGTCGGGGTGGCCTGCTCAACACGGTGGCAGTTGAACGCCTCGTCCGCCATGCGGTACTCGTATCCCGAGTGCTTGACATCAAGACAGTTGGTGCGCATCAGCGCCGGCAGCTCCGAAGCGTGCGGGTTGTGGCACTTGGAGCAGGGGAACTGGTGGTAGCCGGTTTGCGTTGTGGCGGTGGTGCTGGCCACGGTAACACCCCAACTGACGGATTTATTGTGAGCATATTCTTTTGAATCCGTCGCCCCACTATCGCCCCCCAGGCGGGCAGTCAGGGCAAAGAGGTCCTGACCGTAGCCGGTGTTGTTGTAATAATGCTTGCCCATCGAATCGCGGCCGCTGGCCAGCTGGTTGGCGGCCGGGGTAATGTTGAAGAGGTCCCGCACGGTGGTCGACCCGCCGAATCCGGGAACGGTCGCCTTGTGCCCGGACCAGTTGGAGGTGCGGGTGTCAATGTTCGCCTGGCTGTGGCAGGCGGTCATACAGAGGCCGGCAAAGTTGGTCATACTTGTGCTGTTGAAGTTCGCTGCATCGCGGTTGTAGAAGTACTGCTGCACCGGCAAGGTTCCGGCGGATTCTGTCGCCCACTTGTCCATCCCAAAAGTATTGGCGTCAATGAAGTAACCCCAGGCGCCGTTCTGCGTGCCGACGATGCCGTAACCGCCGCCGATCTCCTTCGGCACCCAAGTGGTGGCTCCGTTCGACGGCTCCGCCCGCGGGGAGAAGGCGGTGTTCGCGCCGCGGGCCGTGCTGTTGGCGTTTGGCCAATTGAAAAGACCGACCGGCTGCCCGGCGTAACTCGGCGGTGTGCGGTCCTCGTAGTACGGCGAAGTCAGCCACATGCCCTTGAGGGCGGGTGAGTAGAACTGCGCCACCGTCGGCGAGCCGTGCACGTCATGACAGGTGGTGCAGACGATACTGGCAGCAGCGTCGCTCGCCGTTCCGCCATCGACCTTGTCGGCGATGTGCAGGACCGAGACCCCGCCCTTGCCGGTCTTGTATTCGAAACTCGGACTCTTCCAGGTACCGCCATTCCAGTGGCCGGTGGTGGTATCACCGTAGTAGTCGGCAACGCCTTTGTTGTCATGACAGCCCCAACAGAGGGCCGGGTCACTCAAAGCGCCCTCGCTGTCGTAATCGTAGCCGACACCGGCCAACGACGAGGGGAGTCCACCGAGCATGCGGGCCGCAACCGCTGTGCCGACGGCATCGGCCGTAGCGGTTTTCGATGCCGTTCCCGAACCGTGGGACGGGTGGCAGTGGAGACAGCCCATCGCCGTGGTCACGCTCGACTCAGTCCCTTTGAGCTGATTGCCGCCTGGGTTGCCGTGCGGCGAGATTGCCTTGGCTTTTGTCGGCACAATGGCGGTGCCATAGGTCGCACCATTGAAGTTATGGTTATTGTAAGTTGTCGCCGACGTATAGTTAGCCATCGACCGTGCTGGTGCCGACAAACCACTGATGGTCACACCGCGAGTGTCATCGTGACACGAGACACAATGGGTATTGGCCGACGATAAGTCGGCACTGCTGTAGGTCGCGGTGGTAAAGGTCGTATTATCGGCATTCCAGACTTTGAGCTGGATCGTACCGTCAGGGCCGCTCGACTCGTCGTGACACTTCTCGCAATCGGCGTTGGTCGGGG
>JAHYIW010000059.1 GCA_019429445.1 Desulfuromonadaceae bacterium | reverse complement strand
CAAAGGAGTGAAATAGTGACGGCCCTGCTCCAGAGCGGCCAACTGAATAACGACGCTGTCGGCGGTTATCTTCCTCTCCAGCGGGACGGGATTGCATCCGCCCTTGACTTCATTGATGCGATTAACGGGAAAAACCTGATTGCAGTTGTTGCATACCATCGTCGCACCCTCCTGGCGGTACCCTTTACCTTCTTTGTAACAGACATCACACGTATCGAATGCCGAGCGAATCTCTCCGTCAACGCTTTTGACAATAAAAAATTCAACATCACCGGTCGCGACGGCAACGCGGAAGAAATGCGCTTTACCGTCAGACACCGCCGACACCGGCACGCGGACTGATCCGTTGACCGGGATCACCAGTTTTGACTTCTGCTCCCCCCACAATAACCAGAATGATCCTGTCCCGACGACGACCAACAGGGCAACAATGACAAGCAGTCCTTTGGATTTCTTTTTCGCTTGCGTAAATTGGGCTTTTTTGGTGTTTTCAACGGTCACGACAATCTCCTTTTAAAGATGATTTATGGGGTTTTTACAACGCGACTGTGGTGGTCTCAACCGCAGCACGATCCACCACAACCACCGGCAGAGCTTTCGGTTGCAGCTTTCAATTCCGGATCGAAAATAACCACCGGAGTTGTACTCACCAGCTGTTGATACCACTTCTGCAACCGCTGGTTACGGAGACTATCGTCCGCGCCTTCCGGCGCCACGTTGAGTTCCAGATTCCGCTGAATGATCATTTCATTGCGAACCAGTCTGGTGAATTGCTCAAGACTGCCGTAACGTGCGACGACCGCTTGCTCAAACCCAGGTTGCTGGGCTTTCATGCTGTCGATGCGTGCGGCCACTTCACCATCCTGCACAACAACTTGATTTTCTTCCGCGGCACCGAGCAACAACTCTCTTTGCAACAGATCGTTCCAGACCTTGAGACGGATATCAGTATCAGCCAGCGCCGAACCATACCCCTGCGACTGTTTGATCGCAGCGGCAAATTCGCTGCGCGGCAGCAGGCGCGAACCGATCCGTGCAACATAGATCGGGCTGAGCCGGGTTTCTTCATCGCGTAATTGGCGATACTGATCGACTGACAGTATTTCACGCACCGTGGCCGGGTAGCCAGCGACGGTCAGCTGTCTGCGAATATCCTCCGCGTCAATCACCCCAGGGTCAAATTCGACTGTGCTTTGCGCGGCAGTGACACTGACCTTAACCGTGCCGACCCCGGCCTCATCAGCCAACGCTTTCTGGATCTTGCTGACACACGAGCCACAGGAAAGATTTTTGACGTCGTAGACCGCGAAAGCCTTATCCGTGATCCGTCCTTGCCACACCCAGAAGGCTCCTCCAATAAGCATTGCCACCAGAACGGACAAACTGACAATTAAAACGTTTTTTCGCATAGATACACCTCTCCCTTTAATGATTAAGGCACCACGGGGATCAAGACGTGGCGCCCTATAATGTCCAGCCAATTATCACAGCATTGAATAATGCCATGTCGATGATTCGTTGAGCCTTTTAGTGTCATGCTCAGGACGGGCAGATGTGAGCAGGTTGCGGGCAAATTCAACCTGTGCGTGAGTCGAATTACAATTAGAGTGCCAATTCAACAAAGAGTCGTAACGTGCTGTTTTTGATATATTTTGTATAATTGGTGGGAGATCTTAGAAATCCTGATGGGGAATAGTCTGGAGTAGCTGTTGAATATTCTACAGCAGGGATCGCAACCCCGCCGGGCCGAGAAACTTCAACAGACGCTGTTCCGGGTTCGCCAGATGAGACCGTTCACGGAGTGCCGGATGCGGAAAACGGCTTGTTCGGTGGCAGACAGAACAGTTCAGGGCGAATCATTCTGAAAAAATTTGCCTTTGTTACAAAAAATCGGTAACTATTCAGCTATAGTCCAGGGGTCATCATCCCCGAGTGGTTTTGTCGTCGATCCATGCCTTTCAACTCTGAACAAGCTGGATTCCGACTAAAATCATACCGGAATAACGCCGTAGAAGTCGCCTTCAGGCGCGATTGTTTGCGGCTGAAGCCACGCCACAGACGAGCTGAACAGTTCCCTTCTTTTCAGCAGGAAAGGATAAAAATCATGCAAGATCCCGTATGCGGTATGCAGGTCACTGCCGACGCCAAGGGTGGAACAACGCAGTGGCAGGGAGAAACCTACACCTTCTGCTCGGAAAAATGCCGCGACAAGTTCACCACGGATCCCGCAGCCTATGTAAGGGATCCTGCCAAAGACCCGGTCTGCGGCATGACCGTCAGTAAGGAGAAGAACGCCGGTTCCCATCCCCACGAGGGGACAACGTATCTGTTCTGTTCCAGCAAATGCCTGGACAAATTCGTGGCCGATCCGCAGGCCTATCTCTATCCACAGCCGAAGGGAGACGATCCGACCGATGCGTCGCGCGCATATACCTGTCCGATGCACCCCGAAATTGTCCAGCAGGGGCCGGGGAGCTGCCCCAAGTGCGGCATGGATCTGGAGCCGATGAGTGCCTCCGGCGATAACGCGGAAGAGGAAGAAGCGGCGATTCGCAGCTTGAAGCGCAAGACGCTGATCGCCGGTGGCCTGACGTTGCCGATCCTGCTCCTCGCTTTCGACAGCATGCTGCCCGGACTCTCCTTTGAAGGGATCCTGTCAGCGCGGTTGCAGGGTTGGCTGGAGCTGGTACTGGCGACCCCCGTCATCCTCTGGGCCGGATGGATGTTTTTTACGAGGGGGTGGCAGTCGATCATCAACCGCAGCCTGAACATGTTCACCCTGATCATGCTCGGCGTCGGTGCGGCTTATGGTTACAGTGTCATGGCGGTTTTGTTCCCGGATCTCTTTCCGGCGTCGTTCCGCAGACACGGTGAGGTCGCGCTCTATTTCGAGGCGGGCGCGGTCATCACCACCCTCATCCTGCTCGGGCAGTGGCTCGAAGCCCGCGCCCGGCGGCAGACCGGTCAAGCGATTCAGAGTCTGCTCAGCCTCGCGGCCAAGACCGCGCATCGGGTCAGGGATGATGGCGAAGAAGAGGAGGTGGAGATCGACGCCATTGTAAAAGGGGACCGGCTGCGCGTGCGTCCCGGCGAAAAAATCCCCCTCGACGGCGTCATTCTCGACGGTAAAAGCACCATCGACGAATCGATGCTTACCGGCGAGCCGATCCCGGTGGAGAAGGGCGAGAACGACAAGGTGATCGGTGCCACGGTCAACCAGACGGGGAGTTTCGTCATGCGCGCCGAGGCCGTGGGCGACGAAACCATGCTGGCGCATATCGTCAAGATGGTCGCCGAGGCCCAACGCAGCCGGGCGCCGATCCAGAAACTGGCCGACCAGGTCGCGGGCTATTTTGTCCCAGCGGTGGTCCTGACCGCGCTGATTTCTTTCGGCGTCTGGGCCGTCTTCGGCCCGGCGCCGGCCATGTCCTACGCCATCGTTGTGGCGGTCTCCGTGCTGATCATCGCCTGCCCCTGTGCCCTGGGACTGGCCACTCCGATGTCGATCATGGTCGGGGTCGGCAAGGGGGCCCAAAACGGCGTCCTGATCAAGAACGCCGAAGCGATCGAGCGCGCCGAAAAAGTCACCCATCTGATCACCGACAAGACCGGCACCCTCACCGAGGGGAAGCCCTCGGTGGTCGATGCGCAAACGCCGGACGGCGTGGAGACCTTCGACTTGCTGCGTCTGGCGGCGGCGGTTGAAACGCAGTCCGAGCACCCGCTGGCCCGGGCGGTTGTCGACCAGGCGAAGAACGAGGGGCTCGAACTCCCGGATATCACAGATTTCGAGAGCACCACCGGTGGCGGCGTCCAGGCCAGGGTCGAGGGGGGACTGATTCGCATCGGCAAGCGGACCTTTCTCGAAGCGGCCAAGATCGACATCCCCGACAGCTTGAGCCAGACGGCGGAGCGTCTGCAGGGCGAGGCCAAGACGGTGATCTGGGCCGGACGTGACAATCAGCTCCTCGGCCTGATCGCCATCGCCGATCCGATCAAGGCGACTTCGAAAGAGGCCATCGCGTCACTGCACGAGATGGGGATCACCGTGGTCATGTGTACCGGGGATAATCTGCGCACCGCCAGGGCGGTGGCCAAAGAGCTGGGGATCGACGCAGTGCATGCCGAAGTCTCCCCCGAGGACAAACAACGCATCGTCAATGAATTGAAAGCCAAGGGGCATCGCGTCGCCATGGCGGGGGACGGGATCAACGACGCCCCCGCCCTCGCCGCTGCCGATGTCGGCATTGCCATGGGGACCGGCACCGACGTCGCCATCGAGAGTGCCAGTCTGACCCTCGTCAAAGGCGACCTGCGCGGCATTGTCAGCGGCCTGCGCCTCAGCCGCGCGGTCATGCGCAATATCCGCCAGAACCTGTTTTTCGCCTTCATCTACAACGGCGTCGGCATCCCGATCGCCGCCGGGGTGCTCTACCCCTTCTTCGG
>JAHYIW010000058.1 GCA_019429445.1 Desulfuromonadaceae bacterium | reverse complement strand
TGACGGCGGCCTCCTTGACCTGATCGCTGGCCTTGTTTGCAGCACCCTCCTCCTGTTCGAGCTTCTCAATAACACTCTGGAAACGTTGACGCTCCTGATCCAGTTCAGCAAATTTGGTCGAAAAAACATCGCCCGGTGGTCGTTCGGCAATATTAAGGCAAGGCTCCTGAAAAAACGGACAGACCCCCTCGGCGAGCTTTTCACTCCCCTCCGCCAACCCCGCCCGACGCCCTTCGAGCTGGCCAAGCTGCTTGCGTATTCCTTCAAGTTTTTTACGGATGTCCGGCAGGCGATCAGCCAGGACCTTTTGTTCATTATCCAGCGCTAAAGCGTTATGCCCCTCAGCCAGAGCTTTTTCTTCCCAAATGAGCTCCGCGCGGATTTTCTCAATCGATCGGGTCTCGACCTTGAAGCGTTCTTCGAGTTTCCCAACCTGATTTTTGAGCTCAGCGGCCTCTTGCTCAAACTGACGCTGAACTTTGACCTGCTCGCGCAATTCGCTCAGGCGGAGTTCGGCCTGTTCATACGCCTTTTTCGCAGGCGTAGCTGCTTCAATGATTTTGTGGGCCTTTTCTGCCTCGTCGACCAGCAGCTTCTGCTTGCCGATCATTTCGCTGCCATTACGCAGCCGCTCCCTGAATGTCTCGATTTCCTGTTCCAGCACCTTGAGGTCTTTTTCACGGTTGTCGACTGCAAGCAGCAGTATTCTCAAGTCGTTGAGCTGCTGCTGTTGCGCAGCCAACTTGCTCTCAGCCTGTTCAAGATCGGCCTGTGCCGTCTTATGCTTGTCTTTTTTCAGCGGAAGCTCGGCGACCTGTTCCCGCAGCGGGACGATCGCGCTTTCAAGAATATCGATCTTCGCTTTAATGGCGCTGGCCAACTCCTTGGTCTCGTTAAACGTCTTGCGCCAGGTATCAATGCCAAGCATCTCGTCAAACTTGTCACGTCGCCTGGTCGGCTGCTTGATGACAAAGGGACCAAGAAACTCATGCTGGAACGGGCCAATGACCAGTTCAAACTGTTCCGCCAGCGAACGTCCCGAGCTCAGCCCGAGCAGCTCCTTCAGCCGTGCCTCGGTTTCCTTGCTGTCCTTATGCTCTTCAACTTCGAATGCGCCGCCGACCTCCCTGGCGAGAAGCCACTTCGATGGCGTCCCGACGGTGCGGCTGACCCGGTAGCGCTCATCCTCGGCCACCAGGAAGACGACAACGATCTCGCCCCTTTTGGCACCGATGGAAATGAAGCGCTCAACGTTACCGACAAAGTTCTGCGCATCAACGCCAAACAGGGCGTAGCCGATGGCTTCGAAGATGGTGCTTTTGCCAGCGCCGTTGGGGCCGGAGAGGACGTTGATGCCCGGCGAAAAGGTCAGTGCTGTATCACGATGGGATTTGATGTTCTTGAGCGTGATGGAGAGGATCTGCATCAATCCCTCCGCGCATCAAGAATGGCGAGCAGCTCGTCGCCATCGACACCCTTTTGCACAGCATTTTTCAGGGCGAGAGAAAGTCGAATCAGCTCTTCCTCACGCCCCTGATAGTCGCTGCCGGTCTTGATCAGATCATGCAGGACTTCATTTTCGATTTCTTCCAGGCTCTTCCTGGAGATATCCCCCGCACCGCAATGACTGACCATCGAAAGGTGGTTCTTGATCTCGACATGCAGGGGATTAGCGATTTCATCAAGGGCCAGCCGCAGCCGCTCGCGACCGATCTCGAAGGGATGAAACGCCACCTTGCCGACCAACTTCAGCTCCAGCAGCGGTCGCCGCGCGTCCTCTTCCGGAAGATGTTCCTTGATCTGAGCGGTGAAACGTTCCAGCGCTTCCTCGACGTTGCCCGCCCCTTCCAGATTGACAGTCGCAACGGCCATCGGACGAGGCGCAGTCGATTTGAACTCGGCGGAGAAATCAGCGTCAGTGACGGTCACCAGATAGTAGCCTTTGTCATACTTCTGCTCGCCGAAATTGACCCGCTCCGGCGCACCGGGATTATAGGCATAGGGGTTGCCTTCCGGTGTCATAACGATATACGGTTTATGACCGTGGCCGAGAGCCACATAGCTGAACGTTTCCGCCAGGGGGTGCGACTCATCCGGCTGCATATTGCCGATCTCCACCGGCGAAAAGGTCCAGATACCGACATGAAACAGCAACAGGTTGCGTTCGGTCGTCACTGCGTCACAGATGCGCGCGACATGACTCCCCGCCTGCGCGCCGATGTAACCGAGGCCGTAGATATTAACACCGTCGATCTCGATATGTCCGCCCCTGCCGGTTTCTTCATCAAATCGATCGAAGCGGTAGCCGCCGTCCTCGGTGCGGGACGGGCGCAACAGTTTGATGTAGCCCATCTGCGACAGCGCCTCCATCCACGAGATGCTGTCGCGACGATGAATCCAGTCGTGATTCCCCTCGATGGCGACACAAGGAATACCGGCGTCCTTGAGCGGTTGCAGTGCTGCGATGGTTCTGGCGAAGGTTTTCGGCAGGATCTGGCCAACATGAAAGAGGTCGCCGCCGATCAGGACGGCATCGACCTGCTCGTTGACGGCATCGGCGACGATCCCGGACAGGCAGGCGAAGAAGTCGTTGTAGCGTTCGGCTTCACCTTGGGAGTTGCGGTAGGTTTTGCCGAGATGAATGTCGGAGGTATGGATGAAACGCATAGACTTCCTTATCATTCACGAGGACAGGAGTTCTTTTCGATGCTCGGCGATCCAGACTTCGACATCGTTCAACAATAATTCAGCTTCATCAATACAACTGTCGAGAGCAGTTTGATCGACGTAGCCGCCAAGATAATCGGCAACGTTTCGCTTGCGCCTCAGGGCGTCCAGAACCACCATGCGCGTTTTAGGCAACCCGATTGTTTTCGGCAGCGCCTGAATCATGGTCATATGATGCCCCGGCGCTGACGTACTGGGACGAAAATTATTGACCAGTAATGCGGTCATGGCCATCTGCATAATTGCTTTATAGGCGGCGTCAAAACGAGTCTCCAGACTTATTGCCGCAACTTTCGCATCAGCGATATTGCGCCTGGCCGCTTCAAGCAGACGTTGAACCTCATCAGCGCGGGCGCTGTATTCACTCAGTTGACCGGTCTTTAACAAGTTCTCCAAAGTCATTTTCACTCCCCCTCACATAAATTTTTTCTTCAGCGACGACCCGCATCATAAAGGGATCGTTTTGATATTTTTGTTTGAATTCACTTTTACGCATGATCACCGGGTTGATTTCTCGTCCCAGTCGCTGGTGGGTATCGATCAATGCCTCGGCGATTTCGGCAAAGGTGGTCTCCCCCACGACAAACAAATCGATATCACTGGCGCTGTGTTCCGTACCTTTTGCCGCCGAGCCGAAGATGAAGGCAAGTTCAATTTTATCATCCAGGGGCGCCAGAACCTGACGGATGATATCGGCTTGTCCGGCGGTTTTGCGAAAGATTCCGGCCAAATCGGTATAGATCGGATTGGTTTTATCAACGCGGTAATAAACTTGCCGTCCGGATGTGTTGCGAATGAGCAGTTCGGCTTCGGCCAGTTGTTTCAATTCGCGATGCAGCGATCCGGCGGGTACGCCGGTCAACCGGGCGATTTCCCGCACGTGAAATTGTTCGTCGGAGCGCAGCAACAGCAGCGACAGAATTTTTCTGCGATATGTTCCAAAGAGGAGTTCAATCGGTTGCGTTTTGCTCATGGCATCGGCTCGCTTGTTCTCAATTATACTTCACATGTATCTTATCTGAGAACGATTTGCAAGTTTATGTTGATATTTAACGTTAGTATCATAGAGACAAATTCTTTAGCCACGAATTTTCACGAATTTTCCCCAACCAAAGTCTTCTGACAAAAACTCGATCGGCTGAGGTTTCGGCGATTCTACAGGATCGTTCGCCGCTGTTCAAGGATGGAACGTACGCAGCTCCGTCCGCCACCCGTCAGCATCCCCTTGACAGCCCCTGCCCCAGGCCGTACGATTCGTCATCTCCGCCAACCCCTGTCATCGGGATCGATCATGCCGGACCATCCGCAACCGCCCGTAGCCCGTTACCCGATCCCCCACCAACGCTTCCGCAGCGAAATCGAGGTCAATCGCAGCCGTTTTATCACCACCGTACAACCGGTCACCACCCCAAAGGAGGCTCAAGCGTTCGTCGCCGAAATGAAGGCCGCGTTCCCCGACGCCAACCACAACTGCTGGGCCTACCTCATCGGCGCACCCGGCAGCACCGACCAGATCGGCTTGAGTGACGACGGCGAACCCCACGGCGTGGCCGGGCAACCGATGCTGACCACCCTGCAACACAGCGGACTCGGCGACACGGCGGTGGTCGTTACCCGCTACTTCGGCGGCATCAAGCTCGGCAAAGGGGGGATGGTCAAAGCCTACACAGCGGCGGTGCAAACGGCGCTGGAGCTGGTGCCGCGCGGAGAAAAGATCACCTGGCATACTGTGCGCGCAACCCTTGATTATGCGCTGGTCAAGTCGTTCGAGCTCCGCCTTGCCGATTTTGAATGTGAAATCCTCGCGACGGATTACGCCGACCGGGTCAATTTTGACCTACGCCTGCCGGACGAGCGGTTGGCGGATTTTGCGACCATGTTTGTTGATTTGACTGCAGGTCGAGGGGTTCTGGAGGAAGTACACGGCTAAATAGGGAAAACCATGTTTCGTTTTCGCCGTCTTGAAACTGTGCTAGAGTTGCTTAAAAAATATGGAGGGCACAATGGAAAAGGATCACATGGAAATCATTCTCGAAGACATCAACAGCAAATTCGACCTTGTGCTCGAAGGACACGCCTGTTAGCCATCGCCTGCAGCCGTTGTCATTTAATAAAATTCTACCGAATCACAGGCTGACAACACCGCAGGAAAGCTGCACCAGAACCCACCGCAAACGGCAAATGTATTTAATTCCCACTTATCCCAAAATACCGTAGTCGACGGTTTCGTCAAGCAACACCGGCTAAGATCGCCGATCACCTTCCAGCAACGGCTGCAAAAACTTCTCAAAGGTCACCCGCTGATTGGCCGTCAACAGGTCGAGATTCCCCTCGTTGTCGAGCAGAAACGTGGCGACGCCGAGGACGGTGCGGGGCAGGTAGCCGG
>JAHYIW010000057.1 GCA_019429445.1 Desulfuromonadaceae bacterium | reverse complement strand
CCCGAAACATCTTCGTAATAAAAGTCAGAACCGACAAAGCTGGTCCGCTTGTCCCCCGGTGCGATGCGCTTTTTCAAGTTCAGCGCGGGGAGCCAAAGCCAACGATCATCTTCCCTGGCGACATTTTTCCAGACCAGAAAGGCCATCTTGTAGACATCCGCTGGCGCTTCGAAATAGACGTAAAATTTTTGGTCGTCATGCGGTAAATCCTTGCGCAGGATAACAAACTCGCGTGAACGCTCCCCGCCGTCGGCAGCGGTGATCGTCATTTTGACGTGCGCCCGGCCATCCTCCCCCGCGTAGTAGGACGCCTGGTTTGCCAACGTAACAATCTCATCGGCGCTCGGTGCGGCAAGCACCGACGTACCCGCGATCAGGATCAGAGCAATGGTCAGCATCAGCGTTTTTTTCATCAGCAACCCTTTCTCCGGATTCAGGCATCCGGTTCGTTTTTAAATATTTTTCGCCGTAACGGCGTCATCAACGCGGGAAGCAAAAAGAGCGTCCCGAGCCACGAAACGGCCATGATCGCCGCCAGGAAGAACCCGACAGTTTTGTACGGCACCAGGGGGGCCAGCAACAACGGCGTAAAACCGACCGAAATCACAATCGCATTACGGCTGATCGCCATTGCCGGTTCCTTGAACATATGCGTACTCGCCGCCTGCCAGCTGCCCAGTTCGCGCTGCAAGTCACGCGCGCGCTGCAAAAAGTGAATCGCAAAATCGATGCTCATCCCCAGCGTCAAGGCGGAAAGGATCGCCACCGGCATGTCGTAATCCTTGCCGATCAGACCGATCACACCGTAAATCAAGGCAATCGTCACGCTCAACGGCAACATCGACAACAGGCCATAGAGCGGCGAGCGGAACAGGAGCATCATCATCACCAGAACCACGATGAAGCTGCTGCCGAGCGACCACATCATCCCCGTGACCATTTTGTTCTGCCAGACAACGTTCAGATACGTCAACCCGGCCCAGGCGATATGCAAGTCAACTGGCGGCGGATTAGCGGCGACAAACTGCTCAACATCGCGTACCACCTTCTCCATATCCTGATTGTCACCACTGGTTAACTGTACCCACAGATTCGCCTCACTGTAGTCCCTGGTCAGCAGATGAAAAAGGCTGTCTTTTTTCTTCATTCCTTCCAGTTGCACGAACACCTGGCCAACCGCCGCCGCACTGTCCGGAACAGCGAAATGACGCCTGTTGGTCATTGCAAAAGCTGCTTGTTCCTGAACAGTGGCTCCCTCAGGAGGGGCGACATAACTGATCTCAAAGGCCGCTTTTTTCAGTGCATCGACGGCGGAGGTGGTCTTGCCAACCATCTCATCGGTCAGCAGATGTTGCTGGATTTTTTCAATATAACGCAACAATTCCGGTTGTTTGAAAAGTGGTGCAGTGAGCTCCGCCTCCATTTCAAAGACAAAGTCCGTGAATGACAAGTTGGCAAATCCGTCCGCAATCCGTAACGCCTGGCTGCGTAATGGCTCCCCCTGCAATGTTCGGTAATGGTCGAGTTGCGCAAAGAGAATTTTCAACTCTGCATCCCCGACTCCTGCACTGCCACGCAGTTGCTGCCGCAACGTGTTGAGCGTCAACCCGGTGCTGTTCAGATAGTTGATTTCATCGGCCAGCGCGTTCCACGAAGTCGTGGCTCCGCCATCAATCCGTTTTGCGGCATTGACCAGTTCCACAAAAACTTCCTGGGGGTTACTCCCCGCCGCAGTTGTATAATGACTGCGCAGTTGGCTAAGAACTGCAAGGAATTCTGCGGTGGCCTCAGGGAAGATGGTGCCGAAACGTTCCTTGACAGCCACCGCCAGCAACCCGGTTTTCTCTTCACAGCTACATTGATCAGGCCGCACCGCACTGAAGGTCAGATAGGCGGTGTACGTCCCCCCAAAGTGCTTGTTAAGCACCCGGTCAGCAACCTGGATCGGGTGCTCGGGGGAGAACCATTTGACCGGATTGTCGTTCACCTGAATACGATTTATGCCGTAAGCCGAGACAGCGAGGATCGCCAGGGTCATCACGATGATCAGCTTCCACTGCTGACAACTGAAACGACCAAGCCACACCAGACTGCGGCTCATCGAACCGGACTTCACAGCGCCAGCTCCTTCGTGCGGCACAAGGCTTTGCAGCCGCGATTCCGGCACGGCGAGCATGATGTATGCGGGGATCAGCGTCATGCTCAGCAGCCAGGCGACAGCGACACCGAATGCCACGTGCAAACCGAATACCTGCACCGGCGGGATGGGCGTGGTTGCCAACGATGCAAACCCGGCCATCGTCGTCAGAGTGGTAAAAAGCATGGGCCGGAACAGGTGGCCGATGACATAACGTACGGTCTCTCTTTTATTACCAAAGCGCGGGTAGAGATCGAAAAATTCACTGAGGATGTGAACCGCGTCGGCGACCGCGATCGGCATCAGAAAGATGGCGATCATCGAACTCATGATATGCACGTCGTACCCGAGTCCGATCAACAGTCCCATGGTACAGACAACACTCACCACCGCCACCAGCATCGGCGCAATGACCAGCAACAGCTTGCGAAAGAAAAACAGCAGCAGCAAAAAGATCATCAGACCGGCCAGCGGTGCCGACGTCGCCATCTGCACCAGCATTTCAATCCCGAACGTGTCTTCAGCCACCGGCAGGCCGGTAATCAACAGCTGATCATTCTCGGGCCAATCGGCAGTCAACGCGCGGACCAGCGCGGCGACATTGTAACTGTAGGTCTTCTCGGTAATCGGGATATAAAGGCAAATCGCCTTTTCATCTTCCGCAACCAGCGTCCCGGAATAAAGCGGGTTATTCATCGCATCGTCACGGATTGTCAACGCCTCGGCGCGGGAGGTGGGAGGTCGCTCCATCAAATATTCGAGTTTCAGGGCACCGAGATCCGCCTGTTTGATATTATCAACCACACTCGGCGCAATCAGCTCACGTCCGATAATCGCGCTGCGTCCCTGCGCGTCAAACAGGCGGTTCGGATCGTGATTGAACGCTTTGTTGAGGATCCGCTGCCAGGCGCTTTGCGGCGTCAGATCGATGCGGCGCGCCTCTTCGGGGAGATCGATCAAGGGCAGACCATCAGCGCCCTGACGCAGATGCAACAGCTCATTGGTCAGGCGGTGAATGCGCCCGAGGGTTTCAACATTAAAGATGCCGTCGCTGTGCTCCTCGTTAACGATACCGACAATGACAAAATCGTAGAGGCTGTACTTTTCCTTCACCTGATCGTGGAACACCCGCACATATTCATCTGCGGCCAACATGTTTTCCGGGTCGTTGTCGAATTTTACCTGCGGAAACTGGCTGCCGAAAAAGATAACGGCGATCACTGTCAGGGCAACAATCAGCCAGGGACGCTTGAGACTGAAGTTGGTAAGGGTGAGATTCATGGTTGCCATCCTTTGCATGAACAAACTATATTCAAAAAATAATATATATAAGAATAATATTTTGTCAAATCATTTTTGACCTGCCAATATGAGTCTACTTTAACACCTGAATCGCGTCAACGGGCGGGGCAGAATCTTCGCTGCGTCTTTCGGGCTACACCAGGAGGAGACACAACAGCAGCTATGCAGCAACGGCTGCTGTTGTGTCTGTGGAGATATGAAGTGGAGACGCTTGCCAGCTGTCGCACAAGCATCCTTTTCGTTACTGCGGCATATACACAAGTTTGATGAACCGTGCGCCAATCGATTGTTGCAATTTGTCAAGGGTCGCTTCGTCAGCCGGGGTGTCGATCGACAACACCACCATTGCCTCTCCCCCCTTGGCGCGGCGGCCAAGATTCATCGATCCGATATTGATCCCGGCATCACCCAGAGTGGTGCCGATCCGCCCGATCAGCCCGGGTTGGTCTTCGTAATGGAGCACCAGCATGTGTTCTTCCGGCTGGAAGTCGGTGTCGAAATCACGGAGCCTGACGATCTTCGGGGTTCCTTCAAACATGGTTCCGGAGATCGTCCGTTTCCCCTCCGGCGTTTCGAGCACCAGGGTGATCAGATTGGAAAAGAAGCTCGGTTCGGTCGAACGCGACTCTTCTACCGCCAGACCACGCCGCTTGGCAACGACGTTGGCATTGACCATATTGACTTCCTGGTCGGTACAGCGATTCAGCAACGCCGCCAGGCCGGCAACGGTAATCGGTGCGCAGTCGTATTCGGCGAGTTTACCGGTATAGCTGAAATGGACCTTGTTCGGATTGACCGAAGCCAGCTGGGAAATAAACTCTCCCAACTTGGCCGCCAGCAGCATATAGGGTTTCATCTGATCCATCAGTGCAGGGTCGAAACGAGCGATATTCACTGCATTCTCCACCGGCTTGCCATCGAGATAATTAACAATTTCCCGACTGACATCGACCGCTACATTCTGTTGGGCCTCAAAGGTGTTGGCGCCCAGATGCGGGGTGACCACCATCTTCGGATGGGCAATCAGCCGTTTCAACAGTGCCGAGTCGGGCGGTTCAGCGCTCCAGACATCGAAAGCCGCTCCGGCAACCTTGCCACTATCGAGGGCCGTCAGCATCACTGCCTCGTTGATGATACCGCCCCGTGCGCAATTGACAATCATCACCCCGTCTTTCATGCGCGCAAAATGCTCGGCGGAAAGCATGTCGCGGGTTTCGTCGTTAAGCGGGGTATGCACCGAAATCACATCGGCCTGAGCGACCAGCTCGTCGAGACTGACCAGCCGGGTGCCATGATCTTCGGCGCGCTTCTCACTGATATAGGGATCATGAACGATGACTTCCATCTCGAAGGCGCGGGCACGACGGGCGACCCGCCCCCCCACCTTGCCAAGGCCGATGATTCCCATCGTGCGGTTCTTCAGCTCATGCCCGGTAAAGGGGGCGCGCTGCCATGCTCCGCTCTTGAGACTGGCGTTGGCCGGGGCAATATTGCGACACATTGCCAGCAGCAGTGCCATCGAGTGTTCAGCCGCAGAATTGGTATTGCCGAACGGAGCATTGACAACAATAATCCCCCGTTCGCTCGCCGCAGGCACATCTACATTGTCGATGCCGACCCCGGCGCGGGCGATAATTTTAAGTTTGGTGGCATGTTCCAGCAATGCGCTGTCAATTTGCGTACCGCTGCGGGTAATGATCGCATCGTAAGCGCCGATCGCACGGTGCAACTCGTCCCGGCTCAGATTAAGCCGAACATCAACCTCGATGCGCGGATCATCGAGGATCGGCTGAAGCCCTTTTTCTGAAATTTCGTCGGTAATAATTACTTTCATCTTTGCCCCTTTTAGATCCGTTTAAAACCTAGGAGCCTGTCCGAGAATGAATGACCGGCTGCAAACCCAGCTGTTTGGCTCATATTTCAGCTCCTTTTTGCCCCATAGCTACGGCTATGAGGCTGCAAATGAGCTAAAATCTGCCCTCAAACTTC
>JAHYIW010000056.1 GCA_019429445.1 Desulfuromonadaceae bacterium | reverse complement strand
AAAGAAGAACTGGTCCGCATCATCGAGGAACGCGACCGCAAGCCGAAGTTCGGGCTGGTCTGGGAGCGGGACGAGATCGACCACGACCGCTCGCTGAATCAGGACTTCATCGCCCTCGACCTGCTCCCTGAAATCTCTTGCGGCGACGGGCCGTGGAGCAATCTACTCATCGAGGGGGACAACTTCGACGCTCTTCGCTACCTGCGCATGACGCACGCCGGGCGGGTGAAGTGCATTTACATCGACCCCCCCTACAACACCGGCAACAAGGATTTCATCTACAACGACCGCTTCGTCGAAAAGGACGATCTCTACAAACACAGCAAGTGGCTCGAATTCATGCACCGTCGCCTGCTCCTCGCTCGCGACCTCCTCGCCGAGGACGGCGTCCTCCTCGTTTCGATCAACGACGACAACCGCGCCAAGCTGGAGCTGATCCTCGACCAGACACTGCCGGGGATGCGGGTCGGTTCGCTGGTCTGGAGAAAGCGGCGGCCAAGCAATGCCGCCAACATGGATTTCTTCTTCTCCAACGACCACGAACATGTGTTGATCTATGCCGGTTCGCAATTCCAGTTCGCCGGGGCCGAGAAAAAGTGGAGCGGCTACACCAACTGGGATGAAGATAAGCAGGATCATTGGGCATCAGATAACTTGACACTTGGGTTTACTCGCGAACAAAGATCAAATCTCTACTACCCACTCTACAATTCCAAAACAGACATTTGGTATCCCTGCGATCCGAATAGGGTTTGGTCTTATGCCCTTCGCGAGCGACTGAAGGATAAAACCGTACGCACACAACCAATGGATGACATGCTTGCTCAGAATCGCGTCCATTTCCCCGACGAGCCTACACCAGCCTGTTACTTGACCCTTGATGAACTCGATGCTGCGATTGCTGCCCATACAGCACCGCCGTTTCTAAACGCCGAGCAAGACAAGGAATTTTGGGTTGGCAAACGCATCGGCTTCAACAAGCCCCGTTTCAAACGGTTCAAGAATGACCTCAAGCGCGATACGCAACCACTATCAAGCTGGATTGCCGAGGTTGGCAAAGCCGAAATCGGGGAGAGTTATGTCTTTGAAACCGGCATGACCTCCGAAGGGACCAAGGCCTTGCGTGCCATGGGGCTGAGCACAGATTTTTCCTATCCGAAACCGCCCTCGCTGATCAAGGCGCTGGTCGGCCAGGCTACCGGTGAGAACGATCTGGTCATGGACTTCTTCGCTGGCTCCGGCACCACCGCCCAGGCGGTGCTGGAACTAAATCGCGAGGACGGCGGCAACCGGCGCTTTGTCATGGTTTCAGCGACCGAGGCGACGAGCCTTGAGCCGGAGAAGAACATCTGCCGCGACGTTTGCGCCGAGCGCATCCGCCGCGTGATCGACGGCTACGGTGGCAAGGAAGGGACCGGCGGCGACTTCGCTTATCTGCGGGTACGGCGCATTGAGCAGGAAGCGGTGCTGACCGAGATCGACCATGCGCAGGTCTGGATCGCCCTGCAACTGATCCATCGCCAGAACTTCGCCCCCTTCACGGACACGAACCCGTTGCAGGAATCGCTGACGTCGGACGGTGGTCTGGTCTACGCTACCCAAATCAGTGACGACGCGGTGACCCGCATCGCCGAACTTGCAGCCACCGTACCGCACCTGACCGTCTACACTTGGCAGCCCGGCCTGCTGCGCAACCGCATCAACGTCGAAGGGGTGACGATCGAGCAAATCCCCCACTATCTCGTCAGCCGTTTCGGAGGTGCCGCATGATCGCGCAACCGAAGGGGTATCAGACCGAAGCCAAGAACAATGTCCTTGACATCTTCCGCTACGCGAATGCCCAGATCGACGCCGCCACCGACCCGGACAGCCGCCGCGCCGCCATCGCCCACAACGGCTGCGTGCTGATTCAGGCCCCGACCGGCGCCGGCAAAACCCTGATCGCCGGACTGGTGGCCCAGGAGCTTTCACGCGACCCCGACATCAAGATCGTCTGGCTCTGGTTCACACCCTTTGCCGGGTTGGTGGAGCAGGCGCGGATTGCCATCAAAGCCGAGTTCAACGGTCTGCGGGTGCGCGACATCGCCCGCGAGCGCCGCGCCCACGGCACCCGAAGCGGCGACGTTTTTGTCTCGACCTGGGCGGCGGTTGCCGGACGCAAGGACTCAAAGCGCATTCGAAAAGACGGTGACGAATCGGTCTCCCTCGATCTCGTATTGGAGCAGTGGCGCAAGGACGGCTTCAAAATAGGGGTGATCGTCGACGAGGCGCATCATACCTTTTCTTCCGGGACTGAATCGGTGCGCTATTACCGCGAGGTACTGCAACCCGATTTCACCCTGATGATCACCGCCACCCCGGACGATCAGGACGCGGAGAGCTTTCGCAAATCGGCCGGGATTGCGATCATGCACAGGATCACTGTCAGCCGACTCGATGCGGTGAGTGCTGGCCTGATCAAGCCGGGGATCAAGTCGGTCGCCTATCTGGCCGGGGAGCAGCACCGCGAGCTGGTCGATTTCGGCCAGGCGGCCCTGGCTGACGGTGTGCGAGTGCATAACGCGATCAAGGCACAGTTGGTCACGGAAGGCATCGATCTGGTGCCGCTCATGCTCGTCCAGGTCGCCTCGACCGACAAGAGCGTGGAAAAAGCGAAGATGGATCTAATGGCCCTCGGCATGGCGGAGGATGCCATTGCCGTTTATACCTCGAAGGAGCCGGACGACGACCTGCTGGCGGTGGCGCGGGATGAATCCAAGGAAGTCTTGATTTTCAAGATGGCGGTTGCCCTCGGATTCGATGCGCCGCGCGCTTTTACCCTGGTGTCGATGCGCGGGGCGCAGGACAAGGATTTCGGTACCCAGATCGTTGGGCGCATTTTGCGTGTCGATTGGCGATTGCAAAACCGCGCGACCAGTGAGCTGCTCAAATATGGTTATGTTTTTCTCGCCGATGCCGACAAGCAGTCCGGGCTTTCCGGCGCCGCCGACCGGATCAACGCGGTGCGTACCGAACTCGCTCAGGTGAGCCCGTTTACCATGCTGGTCAAACTCGGTGACAGCCCGACGGTGCAGGTGGTGGAAAGCGGTCAAACGTCACTTCTTCCCAACCCATGGTCGCCCCCATCGCTGCCGTATGAAAAATCGGATCCTTCGTCCTCCGGTGGTTCGATCAGCGGTCAGGAATTTTTTAACGGATTCATATTTGAAACCAACAACATAGCCACCCAAAAGAAAGACACGGGACAAAAACCCTACCCCCTATCGTCGGCACCAGGGATGAAAACGTACCCGCTTCGTGGCGAAATGGATCGGGTCTTCAAACGGGAACAACTTAACCTCGACACATCCGGATTGCTCAGTGCAGTCGAAGCGCGCATCCGCATCGACGATTCGGTTTTTACCGCCGGATTCCGGCAGGCGGTGAGCATCCAGCGCAAGGAAGAGGAAATTTTCACCCACGACGTGCACTACGGCGAATATCAGGCCAGGCTCTCCGATGCCGAGATTGCCCGCCGTGCCCAGCTTCTTCTCTTCGAACCTGACTACCTCGACCCCCGCGAGTTGCAGGCCGCGCTTTTGAATCGACTGCGCAAGGAATGCAGTGAGCGCGGTTTTCTCGAAGTTCTCGAATCGCCCGAGAAACTACGGCAAGCGATGCATCTCATTCTTGTTTCCCACCCGAAACTACTACGCGAGGCGGTACGCATCTGTTGCGCCGAAAACGCCGAACTTGTTGACACCGCGCCCCTGCCGGAAGTGATGTCGTGGCCGACCGGCTGCGCAGCAGGGCGGTTGGCGGCCTATCAAGCTTTCCCGCCTGATCTCAATAGCCACGAGCTGGAGTTTGCGAAACTGCTTGATGTCGATATGTCGGGGCAGATTGTCTGGTGGCATCGCAACGAACCCCGCAAGCCGTGGTCGGCCGGGTTGGTCATGCCTGACGGCACCCATTACTATCCGGACTTTCTGGTTAAAATTAAAGGGCGCAACAGGGGAGACGGCATACTGATGGTCGAGGTCAAAGGGGAGCATCTGATCAACAGCATGAACACCCCCGATAAGGCCGCAGCCAGCCACAAACTTTACCGCAAGCCACTGATGGTGATGAAAGAGAGTTCCGGGCGCTGGATGACTCTGCGTTACAATGACCGGACCGGTAAGAACGAGCCCGATGCGATCTTCCGGCTGGATGCGCTGGCGGAGTATTGAGCATGTCGTCCGCCACCGAGCCATTTCAAATTATGCAACTGCACGCCGATAGCCCAGAGGTTATCGAGCAGCTTGGCAGCAAGCGAAAATTCTGGTTCCGTGTTCAGGGCGACGTTCAACCCTGGCTTTTCAAATACACGCGGGAGAATACCGGTGAAGACTGGTCCGAGAAGATTGCTGCCGAGCTCGCTATTCTTTTGCGTATCTCTGCCGCACGTGTCGAATTGGCAGCTTTTATGGGCAAGCGGGGCTGTGCGTCCCGGTCGTTCGTCGAGACGACAAAAGGTTTCGAGTTGATCCACGGCAGTGAAATTCTCGTTGGCCGAGTACACAAGTATAAGAAATCGAAACAATGGGGACAACGCGATCATTGTCTGGAAAATATCATCGCTGCTGTTGAACAAGTGTTTCCGCCAAGGTTAAGGACTCGGCAACTCCGTACGCTGGCGAGCTTCATCGTTTTTGACGGTCTGATTTGCAATACCGACCGCCATCACGACAACTGGGGATTGTTGCGGGTTCTCGACCCAAAAGGGAAGACCCGGCATTCTGTGGCGTCAACATTCGATCATGCCTCGTCACTGGGCAGGGAATTGCTTGAGGACCGATGCAAGATGATATTAGCTTCTCCCGGTGGAATTGATCGCTATGTTGGTAAAGGCCATGGTGGTATTTATTTTGATAAGAACGATCAGAGAGGCGAAAATCCATTGAGCCTCGCCATTAAAGCGGCTGAAAAATATCCCGACTATTTTGCCCATATTTTTAGGCAGATCGCATTTCTCAATGAAGATGAAATGTGTGTGCTATAGTCTACCGTGTGCCATCCGAGTGGATGAGTGAATCGGCTAAAGAATTTTGTTGTCGGATGTTGGCAACAACTCTTGGAAAACTCAAAGAGGTACAGTTGTGAAAACACTTTTTGTGGCATGGCAGGATACGACTCATAGTCGTGCGTGGTACCCCATCGGCCGTCTCGACGCCGATAGTTCAAGGTCTCATTACAAGTTCAGTTATACACAGGGTGCGGAAATTGCCAAGAATCAAGCGGGCTTACAACCGCTTGATTCGTTTCCTGACTTTCATAAGGTTTACAAGTCTTCGGAGCTTTTCCCTTTATTCAAAAATCGAATTATGGGGGAGGGCAGAGAAGACTTTAAGGAATATATCCGGCAGCTAGGGCTTGATCCTGATCATGCCGATCCACTTGAAATTCTGGCTTTGACCGGTGGTGAGCGGCAGACGGATAATCTGGAGGTTTTTCCCAAGATCGAGCGACACAAAAATGGGGGATTTACTTCTCGATTTTTTGTTCATGGATGGCGACATGTTAATGAACCATCACAGCAAAGATTAGCAACACTTTCGGAAGGGACGCAGCTTCGTGTCGCCATTGAACTGAATAATCCTGCGACTGTTTTAGCTGTTCAATTGGAAACGCCTGATGATTATCATATGATTGGCTGGGCACCGCG
>JAHYIW010000055.1 GCA_019429445.1 Desulfuromonadaceae bacterium | reverse complement strand
TTGAAATTTCAGATCTCAGAACATTGACAGCAGCCTCTGTGAAATATGCAATCTGAGATCTGAAATCGCCTGTCGCATTTGCGACAGGCGTTACAGTTTCTCGATTATCTCAACCCCCGCCGGGGCCGTACCGACCGTCACGTCATAATCCTTGAACGACCGCGCTGGACCTTCGGTGCGGTCGTTGCGTTTGATGTCGATCAGGTCGAAGAGTTTGTGCGCGGGGGCGTTGCCGAGTTTATCCTGATGTTTGAAAACGAACAGTTTCTGGCTGCTCATTATTCCCCGAGCTGCGGAGCGATCATGCTCGAACATGTTGGTTAGAGCGTTCCAGAGCAATTCAAGATCCGCATCACTGAATCCGGTTTTTTCCGCCAGAGGTGCGGAAATGAAGCCTTGAGCAACATACAGCCCATAAGGAACGATGTGCTTGCGCCCCATGGTGCGTTCTTTTTCCAGGTCTTTTTCATTGGTCACTGCCATGCGGGTAATGCTGATCTCCTGCGAAAGGATCGGATCGACACTTTTGGCAAAGGCAATCTGCACTGGTCCTCGCACCTGGCCACAGTTGACTTCAGTGGTCATAACTGCACCAAAGCTACGAATATCGTAGAAATTGGCGCACATCCAGCCGGTGACTTTTTGTGCGTCTTCGATTTTTTTGGGTAGCTTTTTCGCTTCAGGCTTCAGATCGAACTGTTTGTAAGCCATCTCGTTGCTGCGGTTGAGCACCGCTTTTTCCTGCACGTAGATATTGAAACCTTCAGAACCTTCTTTGGCGAGAGCGACATGGTTGCGGATCTTGCGCTTCAGACAGACGTCGGTCACCAGCCCATGGCCGGTTTCAGGATCAACGCGCGGAGTATTGCCGGCGTCGGGATCACCGTTGGGATTACCGTTCTGTACGTCAAACAACAGTGCGAATTCGTAACGATTGGATATTGCGTTCATTGTTTAGCCCTCCTGAGTTTTCTTAGTGAAGAAATCTTTACGCTGATGGTAGTAGCCGATCATGAATAACCCTTGCTGTTCAGGTGACTGAGTTTTCGGGTAATTGTCAAACAGGCCGATAATGTCTTGTGTCAGCCGCTCAAGATAGACTGCCCGACCCTTCTTTTCCTGATCTTTGCGCAGCTTGGCGATGTGATTGGTCTGATTTTTCAGCAGCAAGTGAAAAACCAGACTCGGCGTTGCGGCAGCCGACGCCAGATAGCGATCCTTCACCGTCGCATTGGCTCCGGGGACCGCCTCTTCCTGGGCTTTTTCGATAACAGCGAAGAGCCGTCCCAGCAGATACGGTTGATCGGTTCTTTCAGGGTCAAAACTCACGGGGACCTCCTCCATTCGGGTGTTACGCAGCAGATAGGCCTTGAGCAGTGCGGCGCGAAAATAAGTAACATTGTGCTCGGCGCGTATGCGGTCAAGCACTACGGGCAACAAGTTTTGTGGATAGGGCTGGCCAGTCAACATCGCGCGGGTCAGGCCACCGGCTAGAACCGGAGAGATATTTTCAGATTTGCCAAGGGTTGCGGTTTGCACCAGTAAGCGCCACAAGGAAGGAAACTCCGGCTCGCTATCGAACTGCTGTACGAGATTGAGTTCCCGGTAATGCCGACCGACCGTTTCCAGCAGTTCGCCCAAGCTGGTTTCCTGCCAGAAACGGATCGACAGACGAGCAGCATTAGGCGCCAGGCCGAGGATGTAAAAACTCACGTCCTCGTTCAGTTCGGGCATGAAATCGGAAGGCTTGCGACCGTCGCTAATAGCTTTCAGCAGACCGTGAATATTTCTGGTCGAAATCTGGTCATCCTGCTCCGTCGGCTTTTGCGTATCTTCTGACGGAGGGTCAAATAAATCAGCCAGAAAACCTTCGGCTTCAATCGCTTTTTTTGCCCAGAAGACATAAGTCGTATCACCGATGGTTATTTTCTGACGGCTGTCCAAAGCAAGGAGAGAGCTGAGAGCGGTAGTGTAAGAAAAAGCAGCCTCCTGGCTAATCGGGGCATTAAAAGATTGCTGTTTACCGTAAGACTCAAATGCCGAAAGATTAAATGAAACAATTGAGGCCCCTGACGATTGAGCCCCACGAACACCCTTAATTGAAGGATGAAGGCGGGCAATAGGACGCTTGCGTCCTGTTATTAAACACTGACTTGTGTTGCCCTGCTCTTTGTCAGCCAAGCATGCTGACCATGACTCTCGTGCTGCAGACCGATCATGTACAAACCCAGGAACACCATCCAGCCTAAAAACAAGATTGCTACCACAAATATCAGGCCAATCCTCCCGGTTAGCGACATCTTTGCTATGACCATTTTCCAGAAATTTTAACACTGCTTTAAGTCCTGGATCAGAAACGTCGCAATATTTTTTTAACTGTTCAATAAATGCCTCATGGCATCGGTCAGCGCGCTCCTGTTTACCTTTGTCGTCAAATCCCAATACGTAGTTTGTTGCATCCCAAAGAAAATTTGCCTTTATTCCACTGGCTTTTTTTTCCGCTGCCGGAACCGGCATTTTGCGCGGATGAAGCTTATTGCCGTTCAGTTCTCGCAAATCTTCAATCGCCTTGACTGAACCGTCTTCATCAAGCACCAAGGCAAAAGAAATGTTCTCGATGCTGGTGCCGTAAGGTGGCATCCGAGAATCATGATCTTCAACCATGCGCTGATAATACTCGTTGAGTGCATGCAGCATCATGCGTGCACCTCCATAGCTAGCGGTGATGGCGGCGTGATAATACCGTCTTCCATCTGTGCGCGGAAAAAGAGCGGGGTCATATTGTTGGCAAAATCAATATCGAGGAGCATATATCCAAGGTCCTTGCTTTGTCCGGCATAGCAAGATGTCGGCATTTCATCCTCAAGCAGTTCGAAATTGGCCGGGAATTCACGACAACCCAAAGCGGGCTGGTGAAAAAACTGTCCCTTTTTTGCTCTACGTCGGAAAATATCGAGATGTTTCCCCTCGTTGTCCTCATTGCCGGCATTGTCGGTTAATTCGAAATGCGCCTCGATGACGTACTCGACATCACGCAGCAGAGTTGATGCGCGCTGCTGACGATTGCTGCCGTCATCGACCAGGAAATAGAGAGGTTTTTTATCCCGCATTGCGGTGACAGGGTTCGGCTTGGGGATTTTGGAACTGACCTCGTTGCGCCGAACATTATCGAATTTGATGGGTCGCAGTACGTGAATCTTGTCGACCACCCAGCGAATCGCCGGTTTCCAGTGGATCGCCTCAAGAATCCCACGTGCCGCTGAAGGGGTCATAACATCGTACGAGACGCGCTCGACCTTCATTTCAGGTCGGGTAAAACAGGCATAATCACCCCAGATCCGCAGCTTGATACCATACGCCATAGGCTTCCTCCTTCCATTAACTCAATATGGTTTTTCAACAGATTAACTCTTCCGAATTCCAAACCTCGCCGTCATCAACAAGCAACCCTACATCGCTTCGGTAAGCTCGTAAATTCCGAAGAACCGGAAATTTATCGTCAATAACTTCCAACGCTCCAGCGGCGTTCAAAATGGCAAATTCTTTGGTTCTGACGGCCACAGTATATTGCTGAAGCTTACGCAGAATCGCCCCCGGATGTTCGGCGAAATACAGTTGACGCATAAGCTTCTCGGCATCCGGTTCTTTCGGGATGATGACGCCGATACTTTCATCCTCAATAAGACGAAAATCCTGTGCTACTTCGCGAAAGGGAAAATAAAGTGCCGGGGTGAGTTGCTGATTGAGGCGTCGGACAATCTGTTTTTTATCCAGATCCTGCACATCGTAGAGCAATTCAAAGTAGCGCCGCATCACAGCAAGACCAATGGGGTCGGCCCCCGACAAACTGCGCAAGACCTCCTCGGCGCGCGTGGCACAACGCTTGAGCCAGGGCATGCGTGGCGGTATTTCCGGTACGTACACATAAACCCGGCCGACTGCACCGATATTGTTGAGCAGTCCCTCACGGTTGCAGCGGCCCGCCGCCTGGGCAATGGAATCGAGTCCAGCCATGGCGCGGAAAACCACGGGAAAATCAAGATCGACTCCGGCCTCAACCAGCGAGGTCGAAATCACCCGACATGGTTTTTTGGGTACAGCCTTGAGTCGATCACGAATGTCATCAAGTACGCGGCGACGATGCTCAGGATACATATTGGTCGAAAGATGATAGATGCCATCAGTGCCCTGTATTCGTTCGTACAGGTCACGCGCGTGCGCTTTGGTAGAAACAATGCACAGAACCTGGTTTTCAGTCGCAACCCGGCCAGCCAATTCGTCGTCAGGCAAGATTCCGACAAATTCTACCTTGGTGCGTCGCAGGGCATCGTAGTATTGCTGCGGGCTATCGATGATTTCATAAATATTCGGTAGAGCTGCCCGTATACTGTTCTGGTCATCAAGCGCCGGTTGAGTCGCGGTACAGAGCACGACCGAGCAGCCATAATGGTTGACCAATTCACGTAAAGCGAGCAAGCAAGGTTCGAGATATTCGGTCGGGATTGCCTGCGCCTCGTCGAGCACGATCACACTTCCGGCGATGTTGTGGAGTTTGCGACAGCGCGATGTCTTATTGCTGAACAGCGATTCAAAGAATTGCACATTGGTCGTCACCACCAATGGAGCATCCCAGTTTTCTGCTGCCAACCCGCGGCGACGGTTGTATGCAGCCCCTTCAGAGTCATCTGATTCCTTGTAATTACAGTGGTGTTCCAGCACAGCTTCGTCACCGAGAATTCTACGAAAAACCTGGGCATTCTGTTCGATGATTGACGTGAAGGGGATTGCGTAAATGACCCGTCGTTGGCCATTAGCAACAGCGTGATCCAAGGCAAAAGTCAAAGAAGAAAGAGTTTTGCCGCCACCGGTCGGAACCGTCAGGGAAAAAATCTGCGGTGGTAAATCTGCCTTGATGCGGCATTGTGTCAGGATTTCGTGACGATACTGATTGACCGATGTTGGTGCTGCTCCCTTAACAAGATCGACAAGGTGATCATCCAATTTCTTTTTCAGTTCTGACATCTGGCCCGAGATTATAACTGGTCTGTCAGCATTTTTCTCAGGATCACAGAAAGCCTCGGTATTGAGAAAATCGGCATCAACTAAGCAGGAAAAAATCATCCGGGCAAAAAAAGTCAGACTGAAACCGGCATGGTCTTTACTGTTTAACCGAAATGGTGGCAAAAGATCCCTCTTATTATCGACAACCGGGATCAACTCGGCATCCTCTGGAACCTTGCCGTATTTGAGGCGGTAGTGAAGCTCCCTTTCCTGCAAACCACCATCCGGCAATCCACCATGGTGTCCGGCAATCATGTAGGAGATTAGCAGCCCGAGACGCCCTCCATGCTCCTGCGCCAATCTTGCTCCGAATGTCGAATGGTCGACCCGTTCAGAACTCCCTTCCAACCGCCGTTGAAACGCCGCAGTCGCTTTTCCGGCATCGTGCAACAGACCAGCCATCCGCCCCCACTCCCCAGCGTCAAAGACAGAAGCAAACTCCTCCGCCAATTCCGCCACTCCCAGCAGATGCTCTTCCAGCCCCTGCCAGTCCGACTTATCCGGATTATGCCCGGAATGCGCATAAAATTTTTCCACCACTCTCTCCTCTGCCCCTCGCCCAACCACCCTACCCCACCCGAGTGTCAATAAAAGTCACACCTCTTAACAAAAACGACAAAAAAACCGCAATGCACCGGCTTTTGTTTCAGCCGGTGCGTTGCGGTTATGGTTGTGGTTCTGTGTGTTCATGCCCCCCCCTTCGCCAAGAGGGATGTTAACCTTTCAGGGAAGCAGGGGCAAGAAAGCAATTCAAACGCCACCGC
>JAHYIW010000054.1 GCA_019429445.1 Desulfuromonadaceae bacterium | reverse complement strand
CGGGTAAGACGGGACGTTGTTTACTTGTTGATTCAACTCTCAAGAATAGTCTCAATCCTCCCAGTATCCTGCTGCACCAGAACACTTCCCCGCTTGACAGCACGACAAACCGCCGCGCGTTGCAGCCCCAGCCTTTCCCCCACCTGAACGCCACTGTAGCCAAAGATGCGCACTGCGATGAAGCAGAAGAGATCGCGTGCCGCGACGCGCTGCGGATCGCGACTTCTTTCGCCAAGGTCATTAATGCCGATCTCAAAATGTTCGGCAACACGCTGTGCGATGGTGCCCGGATCGAGTCTGATGGCGAGTCGATCTTGCAGCGCCTCAAGCTCACTGAGTTTTTCCACAAAAGTTCCGGAACCGAGTACCCGCTCATCATAGGCCTGCGGTTCTTCGGGGATCTCTTGACCGCAGCTGCGCCGAAGTCCGCCGCCGACCAGATCGGGACGAGCACCCACAGCGACGCCATCGGCAACAAAGGCCTGATAGCGTTTGCGCGCCGCTGCCGGTTGCGCCGCGAAAAAAGCGAGGACATCTCGGACGGATTGGCCTTCCAGTGTGGCGTTGCCCAAAACAACGCCATGACCGCACCAAAAAAAACGCGCAAGAGCCTCCAGATTTTTGACCAGCCCGGCCCGCAGCGGATTGAGATGGATGTAACGGATCAACTCCAGCAGGTAGGCGTCTTCTTCGCAGACAATCGACTTGTAGCGGTTTTGAAACAGGTGCCCACTGCGGTTATGCCGATTATTGAAATTGACGGCATAGCCCGTCAGTAGCCGACGCATGAAGTGCTTGAGCTCGCACCCTCGGGGTTTCAGGAGCAGATGGAAATGATTGGGGATCAACGCCCAGGCATAGCAGTCGGTATCGGTCTCAACAAGCAGGCGGGAGAGCCGGTCGACGAAATCGCGCCGATCGGCGGTGGTCCGGAAAATTTTCCGGCGCTCGATGCCGCGAACGATAACGTGCTGCAGCAGGCCGGGAATATCGAGGCGGGGTTGACGGGGCATGGCAGGAGAGTAGCTGAGAATGGCTTTTCAGTCAACAAGTAAACAACGTCCCCCTTGTCCTCTCCTCTTGTCCTCTTTATCCCCTTGTCCTGTAATCGTTGAGTATACCCTCCGCCGCTCCGGTTGCAGGGCGGGATCGGAAGACGCGAGCAACGGCAACGAATATACTGCCCTGACAGGATATCTTTTGATTTAAACCGCCTTCTACCTGTTTATACTGCCGTAGCAGTATTTTTGTTGACGAGCCCCTCTTTCTGCTATATATACTGCCTGAAAAGTATTTTAAGGAGATCGAAATGCCTCGAACCATTAAGCCGCTGCCGACGCCGGCTCAGAGCGGCCCGCTCGACGCTGAGACTCTGGGAATGTACATTCGCGCCCGCCGAACCCAAGCGGGGCTGGGCATGCACGAAGCGGCGGCCTTTTGCGGGGTCGCCGTCGATACCCTGACCAGGATCGAGACGGCCAAGGGCGACGTCAAACTCTCCAGCATCCTGACCGTTTGTCGCATGCTCGGCATCCGGCTCAACATCGAGCCATGGGAGACGTCATGACACAGACGCTGTCCGTCTTCCTCAACCGCGCCCCTCTCGGTCGGGCGACCCTGGCGGGGAAAGACGACCGCTACGGCCTGGAGTACGCCAAATCATGGTTGGACGGCCAGGGATATGCCATATCGCCGCATCTGCCCCCGAAGGGGTGTGAATCCGAGAAGGTGAAACGCTTTCTCTCCAACCTCCTGCCGGAAGGGAAATGGCTGGAAGAGCTATCGGTCGATCACCAGATTTCGCGAAGCAATGTTTTTGGCCTGATTGCCCTGATTGGAGCAGAAACGACCGGTGCGCTGACGTTTCGCTATGACGAAGCCGATCGGGAACCGCGACCAACCCGATTTCGCGAGGTCGGCACTAAGGAGTTGACGGAGCGCATCGCCCAGCGGCAGAGGATCTCCATCGCCACCTGGGACGGCAGCCCGCGCCTTTCGGTCGCCGGCGTGCAGGACAAGCTGCCATTATTGATCCGCCCCGACGGCACCATGGGGTTCGGCGAGGGCGAGCTGGCGTCGACCCATATCCTCAAGTTCGGCCAGCGGCCCGACCAGCATATGGTGATCAATGAGTTCCTCTGCATGAAGCTGGCGGAGCGGGTCGGGCTACCGGTCGCCAGGGTCTCCCTGCAGCGTCTGGGCGAGCCGGTGCTGGTCGTCGAACGCTTCGACCGGCGCTGGCGCGGGGAAACAGTTGACCGATTACATCTGATCGACGGTTGCCAGCTCCTTGATCTGCCGCCTACCTACAAGTACGAACGCCCTTTCGGTAAGTCCGGCGAAGGGGCGCGCATCCGCGCCGGGGCCAGCGTGGCGAAGCTGTTTAGCGCCGTCCGGAACTGCCGCATTCCGGCCCTGGCCATCCGGGAGCTGCTCAACTGGACCCTGTTCCAGCTGCTGATCGGCAACAGCGATGCGCATGGCAAGAATATTTCGTTCTTCGTCGGCAAGGCAGGGATCGACGTTGCGCCGAGCTACGATCTACTCAACATCGACATCTATGGAGAGGAGTTCGAACAAGACCTGGCCCTGGCGGTCGGTGACGAATTTGTCGCCGAGAAGGTCACGCCCTATGACCTGGCGGGATTCTGTAACGACTGCCAGCTGCCGCCACGGCAAGTGGCGACCAGCCTGAAAAACCTCGGAGCAGCGGTCATCGGCCGTTTGGGGAATCTGCCGCTGGGGGAGGACTGGAGCGAGGAGGAGATCGATTTTGCCCGGACGTTGCAGGCGAAGATCAAGGGGAACGCCGAGCGACTGCTGGCGATTGCCGATGAGTTGCCGCAGGTCCGGCTTTGATCTTGTTTTCGGAGAAGACAAGCGGGGAACGGTGACAACAATGCGTCACAGGTTAATCAAAAAAGCACCACACAATGTGTGGTGCTTTTTTGATTTTGACGCTCGATTTTCAACGCCTTTGCATCACGACTTTAAGCGAAGTAGCGCTTCAGCAACCCGGCGAACGCCTGTCCGTGACGCGCTTCATCCTTGCACATCTCGTGAACAGTGTCGTGGATCGCATCGTATCCCAGCTCTTTGGCGCGGGTCGCGATCTTCTTCTTGCCGGCGCAGGCGCCGTTCTCGGCCTCGACCCGCAATTGGAGGTTCTTTTTGGTGTCGGCATGAACCACCTCGCCAAGCAGCTCGGCGAACCGGGCGGCATGGTCGGCCTCTTCGAACGCGATACGTTTGTACGCCTCGGCGATCTCGGGATAACCCTCGCGGTCGGCCTGACGACTCATCGCCAGATACATGCCGATTTCGGTGCACTCACCGGTGAAGTTGGCGCGCAATCCGTCAAGAACCTCGGCGTCCACATCCTTTGCGACACCGACACGGTGCTCATCCGCCCACGCCAGTTCACCACTTTGCTCTTCAAATTTATCGGAACCGACGCCGCACTGCGGGCAGGCTGCCGGGGGAGCATCACCTTCATGAACATAACCACAAACCGTACAGACAAATTTTTTCATCATAATCTCCTTGGAATTGAATTGATTGAGAATGGACCAAATTTAGGGTCATTATACTGAATGAAAAATGACTGTCAAGATAATTGATAACTATTTTTGTCATTTACAACACCCCACCTGCTGAATAAATATTCTCCCCACACAACCGCTTAATTGTGATAAAAAACCAGAACCAACGTGACCTCAGCCAGAACCACCGGAAAATATACCATGATCCCTCTCGACACCCTGCTGGCCTTCTTCTGTGCCGCCCTCATTCTCTGCCTTGCTCCGGGTCCTGACAATATCTTTGTCCTGACGCAGTCGGCCCTGAACGGACGCGCGGCAGGAGTGAATGTCACCCTCGGTCTGTGCACCGGCCTGGTCGGGCACACCATCGCTGTAACCTGTGGCGTAGCGGCACTGATTCAGACTTCTGCGACGGCATTTACCCTCCTCAAGCTGTGCGGCGCGGGGTACCTGCTCTATCTTGCCTGGCAGGCATGGCGCGCTCCAGCAACTGAATTCAACACATCGGTCGCGGGTGACACACGTTTTATCCCCCTCTACCGTCGCGGTATCATCATGAACATCACCAACCCCAAAGTCTCGATCTTTTTCCTCGCATTTCTCCCGCAATTTGCCGACCCGACCAAAGGAGCCATTGCGCTACAGCTGGCTCTGCTCGGCGGCACCTTTATCGCCGCGACGATCCTGGTTTTTGGTGGCATCGCGCTGTTAGCGGGAACCCTCGGCGATTGGCTGAAACGCTCGATTGGAGCGCAAATCGTGATGCATCGTATTTCTGGGACGATTTTTGCGGGACTGGCAGTGAAACTGGCGCTGATACGGCAATAAATAAAGGGGGACCGGAAAACCGGTCCCCGGCAACGAGGGAGTCGCTAACATGACATCGGCGGACGCACGCGGGCGGAGATCCGCGCAGGGCCGTAACACAGCATTAAACTGCAATTGCAAATGATTGACACCGACGACAAGCGCCGGGTCAATTTAATCTCTGCCGTTTTTATCAGGCAAAACTTAATCGAGTCGTTTGCGTAAAAATGTCGGGATATCGTACTCCTGTTCTTCACTGAAATTTATGCGCGGTCGCGGATTTTGCCGTTGACGATTACGGATGTATGTCGGCGTGTCGTGATCGACCTTCGGCGGCGTAAAAACATGAACCTCGGTGTGCCGCTGCTGCTTGTCGAAAGCCTGCCCAAACCCGGTCGCAATCGCCGTAACCTTGATCTGATCGCCCAGACTTTCATTAATGACCAGGCCGATAATGATGTTGGCATCCTCATGCACCTTTTCATGAATGATGCGCGATGCTTCATCGAACTCTTCCATCGTCATATTTGACGATCCGGAAATATTCACCAGCACCCCTTTGGCCCCGGAAATATCGATCTCTTCGAGAAGTGGGCTGCTGATGGCATGATTGGCTGCGATGGCGGCGCGTTTTTCACCTTCGGCGATACCGATCCCCATCATCGCCATACCACGTTCGCTCATGATCGCCTTGACATCGGCGAAGTCGACATTAATCAGACCGCTGGTCGTGATCAGGTCGGAGATGCCTTGTACGGCCTGACGCAGAACATCGTCGGCCGGCTTGAACGCGTCAAGGATACTGGTGTTTTTTCCGGCCAGGCCAAGGAGTCGATCGTTCGGCACCACGATCAGCGAATCGACCACATCCTTCAGGTCGGCCGCGCCCTGTTCCGCCTTTTTGGTGCGCATTTTCCCCTCGCGCGAGAATGGCTTGGTCACCACACCAACCGTCAATGCACCGAGTTCCTTGGCCACTTCGGCAATCACCGGAGCGGCACCGGTACCGGTGCCGCCGCCGAGTCCGGCGGCGATAAAAACCATGTCGGCGCCCGCAAGGACTTCGGCGATCCGCTCACGATCTTCGAGTGCCGCCTTGCAGCCGATTTCGGGATTAGCACCCGCCCCGAGACCTTTGGTCAGCTGCCCGCCAAGTTGCATCTTCATCGGTGCCAGATTGGCCCTGAGCGCCTGGGCATCGGTGTTGGCGTTAATAAACTCGACGCCCATAATCTCTGCCCGGATCATTGTGTTGACCGCATTCCCGCCGCCGCCACCCACACCGATTACCTTGATTTTTGCTCCCTGATCGATACTTTCATCAAACTCGAACATGACTCCCCCTTTCGCTTTGGTCAACAAGTTCTCCGCAAGTCAACCGGTTTATTCGTGATGGCGTCGCAAAAAGTCCGCCCTACGTCGTTACGCTGATTTTTCAGGACCTCGACCTACCTGATGTAGGCCTTCGCCCCTGAAAAACCACCAAGCCTTGGAGGACGAAATTTTTGCTTAGCCAT
>JAHYIW010000053.1 GCA_019429445.1 Desulfuromonadaceae bacterium | reverse complement strand
GAGCGCCTTCAAGAGCAAAGGTGAGGGGATCACCCTCGGGATCAGTGGCTTCGACCTGATAGACGAAGCGACCATCAACCATCCCGGTCGGCAGTGAAACGATTTCCGGCGGACGGTTGTGCAGCAGTAGCGGCAGCGATTTTCTGGGTTCCCCCTCCTGCTCACCGTCGGTCGGGGTGACGACCAGAGCAATGAGATCCCCCTTGCTGAACCCCGTTGTATCCAACTCCTCAAACTCCCCGTCAACCGGTTCATTGTTACGCAGCCACTGCACATGGCAGGTCACCAGATCGTCGTCAGGATCGCTACTGACGATCTCGGCGGTAATGGTCGTTCCTGGATACGCTGGGACCGGTCCGAGCGTGACCGAAACGATCTGCGGCGCACCGTTGGCAGCAGGTGCCGACGGTTGCGACGCCGCCACATTGTTTGCCGCCGCACGTTCCGCGCCCGAAGAAGAATCACGCTCCGTCGGTGCCACAGCGGGCGCGGGGGACGGCACCGCTGTCGCCGGTTGCGGTTCGTCTTTGGAGCACCCCGTCGCGGCCAGTGCCGCGACGAGGAGCGTAGCAATAAAATAGTTCCAATTCATGAAAAATACCGATCTTTACTTGGCAATATGTTTATAGATCGTCTCAATCCTGCTCGTGCTGCACTCTGCCGCATCACGGTACCAGCTGGACGGCCCGCTCTTGACCTTGAGCGCCGGTTCACTCTCGATGGTGATAATTTCGCCGGTCGATTTCTGGATAAAACCGGAGACGGTTTCACCGATCGCGACCCCGACGGAGGTCGGCATCCCCTGACCGATGGAAACTTTTTCAAGCAGTTCCTTCGTTGTATCGTCAACCCCGATTGCCGGTTTGGCATAGGCTGTTCCTGTCTCATAGTAGAGAGCATAAAGGTTACTGTTGCCAAAGATCGAACAGATGTCAGCAGCCGGTTGATAGGTCGTAAACAAGACCAATCCACCCAAAACTGAACTTTTAGACAACACTTTTTCACTCCCTCCCGAGGCGGGAACCGACAATTGCTTATACCAACCCGCAGCACTGGCAATATTATTCTTTACATCGGAAAAGGAGCAGGTTGTTACTGTCCCGCAGATGGTGTTGGCAGGTGCGGTTACCTGCTGTCCTGCGGTAATGGTTTCCGATAGTTGGAAAACCGCTGAGCCTGTGGTGTTGACCAGTCTGTGTGCAGGGTTGGTGTCCACTATGCTGTAAGTCGTTGTGCAGGGAGTGTTCGTCGCACTCAATTCCCCGTCCCAGCATCCATCCTTAATGCCGTGAAATGTCTGGGGATCTTTACTGGTGATGTCATTCTGGTTTTTTAACCGCCCGCTGCCGAAAAAGACCCAAAGATTTCCATTACCGTCTTTAGACGCCGAAGGACCGACCAGAACCGGGCCGAGACGATTGGCATCGAGAATATCGTCGTTGTTCTGGTCCACATTCGTGACCGATGGATCCGGCGAATAAAGCTCCGACACCGTCCAGTTCGCCGGGTCAATATTGCGATTTGTTGTAATCCGGTAGACCTTCCCATGGTGAATCGGGGGATCACTTGATTTGTCGATAATGTTGCTGCCGATATAAATGACATCAGCGGAAAAATCCTGATTCACGTCAATGACAGTCGGGTCGCCCATAATTTGGTGCGGGACAAAAAGGGAACCATCCAGTTTAGTCACCGCTCCGGTTTGTAAATCAAAAGCAAAGGTTGCGCCCGTTGTTGTCGTGGCACTGAATCCATAATCCCGCAGTCCTGTCGGAACATAATTCGTTGGCCCGGAGCCGACAACTGCAAACCATTTTGAATCGGTCAATGTTTTAACGCGAACTATTGCCGGGTAACTGTTGGCAAACCCGAGGTCGGCATGGCCGAAGCGCCACAAAAGTTTGGGAGGTTTTTCCGGGTTCGTAATGTCCAGAACATAATAGGCCGACCTGAAACTGCGTGTTTCCGTGCCGCTGCCGAAGTCGGCAGAAACATCCATCGCTCCACCCCCCAGGCGCATCGAAACAATCATGATGGTTCCCCATCCATGCGGGTGTTCGACTCCGGCCTGGCCATCAACCATTCCAACCACACTGGTTGTCGCATCATTAAAGAGCTGGACATCCGTAACCTTGGGACGGTTGTCCAGGTAGTAAACGTGGGTGTATTCATCATCTCCGCAGGCCGATGCAGCTTGACCGGTTCCATTACACGTCAACCATGCCAGATGCGGAAGCAGATCGTGCGGCAAGAAAGCCCACAACTCTTCGCCGATATTGTGCCCGGCAATGTCACCGTGTGTCGCCAGCGCAGTTTCGTCAGGTGTTTCATCAAAGTATCCTTGAACATCAATACTGTCGGTCTTGTCGTTGTCGCCTTCATTGTATTTGCCAGCGTTAAAGGCGTGGAGTAAGCCGTCATTGGCTCCGACAAAAACCATATTGCGGCGGTCATGATACATCTGCCGGAAAGCCAGATAGCTCGCATCACCGTAAATTTTGTGATAATTCTCACTCGGTCCGGTTACGAGGGTTGGTGTTGAGAAAATAATGTCACCCAAAGGCCAAACCATGCCACGGGTTGTGTTGTCAACAACGCCAGACTCGTTCTTTTCGCGCCCGCATCCCGGATCATCAATTAATGTTCCACCGGCGTTGTTTTTGTCATCCGTGTAAACACAGCGATTGCGGTAGAGCTGGTTGTTGACTTCAACATGATTCCCCGTAATGAAAGAGATGATGTTTTGAGCCTCCTGGAGGGCAGTCGTTGTTGGCACACTGTTATATGTGGTCTCCTGGGCACGAAGGTAGGGGATAAAGGTTGTGGCATGTGCGGTGCTTAGTCTAAATGATTCACTGTTGTCCGGAACCGAAAAATCTCCGGCATCGACACTTCCGTCGTTGTCCGCATCAAGCCAGACGTAGATATTTCGATCAGATTTGGTTTGTTTGGCCAGTTTTTCACCCCCCTCCCAAAGGGTCGGGGCATCATCCATGGCGACATCTGCTTCAACCGGCGTCTCGGTAGTGAAGTCAACAATGCTGTCCCCGTCAGTATCTGCGTAAAAATCAATCTTTACCGCATTGTCGCCGGTATCAAGTTTCATCAGTGCAATCCGGTCATTTTTGGGTTCAAACGCACGTTTTCCGGCACTGGCGTTTGCGCTGTAATCGTCTCGCAAATTCTGGTAACGATCGATAAAAAATGCGCGGATGAATCCTGGCCAGGAACGTTCCTCTGTCTTGTTTAAAACCCGAGCAGGATAGAAGTAGGCCTGATAGAGAGCCCCCTCGCCTCCAGCTGATGTTGAAAGCACCGAAACCGAAGTCCCCGAAGCGGAGTTTCTCAAAATGTCGAAAACGGCGCGCAGGATAGCGCCCTTGATGCCGTCATTTCCATCAAGCGGGTTATAATAAGTATAAGGGTCTGCAATTGAATCATCGGCCAGGCTGTCTTTAAACCCGCCGAAGTGAGCGGCGCGTTTAAGTGTTTCTGTCCCGGCACCCATCTTGCCACCATAGGTGTCAACGGCATAAAGTCGCATATTTTGCGCACCGGGAAGAATCGTATCATCGGTGCGTAAATCTTCCGTTCGGCCATAATAGGCAACGTTGTCAAGCCAGCCGCCGTTGGCCTTTGAGGCTTCGGACGCTGCCAGGGTATCGGTCCAGACCGCATTCGGCACCTCTGTTGGTTTGACTCCGTTAAACCAATTGGAAATATTAGCTGAGGTCAGATCGCCGCTGCCGAGCCCACTTGAGTAGTCGGTTGCCGCAAGGTCAGGCGTAAAGATGCTGGTTCCGTTATCGTGGCTGTAATGCCCTGAACTTACCAGCAACACAAAGCTTTTGGCGCACGGCACATATTGCGCGGCAGAGGCAAAACAGTAGGGATCAAAATTGTTGGCATTCGAAGTACATTTGCTGGGGGCCGGAACTGACGATTCAATCGTCACGTCGTTGCCGATGACAAAGTTGTTATCTTCGCGCAAATAACCCTGGATCTCCATCAGTGCTTCTGCCAGCGGTGCATCGGCGCGAGGCAGTTGGCTGCGCGAAGCATTCATCAACGAGGCCCATTGAGCACCTCTTTGAGCGACGTTTTTTGACGCATCGACATTCGATTCAAACTGGTTGATATGCTTTTCCATCTTGCCGCCGTTGCTGGCGTTTGTCATCATGAACGCAAGACGGAAACCCAGAATTCCGGCAAGATCATTCTCACGGAAATACTGAATCAGCCCGGACACTTCATGGTCGTAACAGTTGCCGTTAAAGGTGTTTTTGTAGGCATCTGCGTCGACACAGTTGCCATTGGCAGCGACCGCTCGTGTCGCGATATTGACCTGGGCATTGAAGGATTTATTCAATTCAAATTCGGTTGCCGGAGTGTAGGTGAAAATTTTATTTTCATAGGCGCGTCCAGACCGGCGTTGAAATTTGGTTGACTGATTCATGCTGCCATTTGGAGTCACTTCCATCCACACGTAAGCTTCATCATGGGTGGCCATGGTGACCAGGTAAGACTTGCCTGACGGACTGAAAGGATCCCCGCCCCCTGCTTCGTTGTATCCATACTGTTGATGATATCTGTTGCCGTAGCGCCAGCGGAAGAAGTCGGTATAATACATCCTGTTACTCTCGACGTAGCAATAGCCGGGGAGGGCAGCATTCGTTGTCTGGGTACAATAATAAGGAGAGGTTGGGTTGGTCATGGTGAAATAATCTTCATATACCGTTGCAGTGAGGGGTTGATTCCGAAAATAGTCTTCCGCGTTTGCAGATTCATATTCCGCTGCAGTGAGGGGTTGATTCAGAAAATAGCCTTCCGCATTTGCGCCCTGGACGCCGATCGTCGCATTAATCCCGGCACCGAAAGATCCTTCGGTATAGATGGTTATCTCATCAAGTATGCCGTCCCCCGCAACGAGATCAAAAGGGTTGTCGATCGTTGTGCTGACCAGGTTTGGTAAATCTTTTACATCTTTATAATTGAACATGATATGGTTGCTGCCTTCAAACAAGACGGCCTGATAGGTCAGTGGCGATGTTTTGACCGAAGAGTCATTGAGGTCGACCATGTTCTGGTAGGTAATAACCAGAATCCTGTTTCCCACTTCTCCTTCCACAAACCAGAACACCTTGCTCGGCGAGGAGTTTTTCGAGTTCGTCTTGTATAATCTTTGATCTGTCCAGTAAGGTGCTACGGTGTAGTTATAAACGGCGGTTTCATCTGCCGCTGGCAGATCAATATTGTTGGGACGCGAATCAGCCGCGGCACGGAAGCTGAACCAACCATCTTCACTGACCACGATGTTTTGTCCCGCTGAAAACGGAGTATTGTAAAGTTCAAAATCAAAGGGTAATGCGATATTCTGTGTCACATTATCTGCTTCAACATTGTCCCATAAAACGCCAGGGGTAGCTGTTGGTTCGATCCAGAAATCATAAGGAACCTCTGTCGTGTCACGAGATGCATAATAATTACAAAGCCAATAGGGGGCATTGTCCTCGCAGGTCGATTTTTTAACAAGTTTGTAGAATTTGCGGGGATTGTTGGCAACGATATCCGCATATGAACTTGAATTTGTTGTGTTTTTTGTCGTCGTATAGATCGTCATGTTTGAAGGGTTGGCTTGCTCCGGAGAGGGATTGATGTTCCCTCCAACGGTAGCCTTTTTTAACAAGTCGAATTGGGTTGTTGTGAGCCAGTTCAGCCAATTGCCGTCAAACACCTTGTACGTATCTGTACTCGTCGTTTTTACGCAAGCCCCGCCAGGGGTGCATTCATACTTGTAGCCGTTGGCACTGCCTGATTTTTCATCGAAAGTTCCGTCGTACTCGATGTCCGGGTTGTAGTCGTCGGTAAACGAAAAAAAGACCCGCGTCTTGTCATTGGTGGGGTTTACGGTGCGCGGGACGTTATTGACAGGAGTGTTCAGACCGTAGGCAGGACGTACCATATGCTCCGAATAATCCATCAGAAAGATGATGTTCGGATCAACAACCCGTGGCAAAAAGGGCGGGAAGGCAGTGTAGTCGGAAATTGTTACCGCCGTTGCAGGGTGCGTCAGCCCAAACAGCGCAGCAACGAGCAGTGTGCCAATGAGTAACGCAGAATTTATAACTCTTTTAATCATTGTTTGACTCCCTATCGTGTTCCCTGACTCACAATTCTGAAAAGCACGGAAGTTCCGCCACCGGCGGCGCCGGCACCGATTCCCTCATACCCCGAAGCAAATTCAAGAGAGGAGCCGGCAATGGCGTCAGAAACCAGACGATCGATATCCACCTCGATTTTGACGCCGTTGAGGTCGGCAATGACAATGTCCGGGGCTGCCGAACCACCGCAAAGACCGTCTGATGAGTTGTTGGCACCGCCGGTGATTTCAGTCACCAAGTCAGAAGCGATAGAGTTCGGTGCGGTTGTCAGCGCGTTGTACGACAACATTGAGCCGGTAGACATCGTTCGCTCAATAATTGGTATCGCCATCTCCACCCCGGCCTCTGCGCCTTCAAATGCCGTCGTCGTCCGTTTGAAATTCCCGGCGATCTGCATGTCGATGGTTGAGGTATCGATCACCATGATGCCGAGAAAGGTCATGATCAACATCAGCAACAGCACGGTGATCAGGATCACGCCGCTTTCGTTGCGCACACTTTGCAGTCTTTTCAATTCAGCCATAAGTATCAAGCTCCGCTGCGCGGATTGCGCAGTTTGATGGTTTTGGTCAACGTGCGGCGTACATAGCGGTC
>JAHYIW010000052.1 GCA_019429445.1 Desulfuromonadaceae bacterium | reverse complement strand
CTCTTTGATAGCGGCGTCATCAAAATCACCGCGCGCCGCCCAGCGGGCCGCAGCATCGTAAACATCAAGGGTACGCTGCACATGCGGATCACGATAGGAAAGGAGTGAAAAGGTCCCCCCTTCGGCGTTATACCCCGCCATCCCCCCGTAGGCCCCCCCTTTTTCACGAATTTCCCGATGCAGATAACCAGCCCGCAGCAGTTTGGCCAAAACTTGCAACGGCGCGGCATCGGGATGCACATAAGGGACTGCGGGGAATACCTGGGCAACATAACTGACCGGGACCGGGGCCACCCACCCGACCCGCAGCGATGAAGCGTTGAACGGCGTGAGCGTCGCCGCGTGCGGTGCGCCGGGGGGGAGCGCTGCAATGAATTCTTGCAATGGAGTCTCAACAGCGGCAAAGTTTGCTTCCTCGCAAGTCACGGCAGCCGTCAGGTTTGCGCGGCAGAAAAGCCGCGCAGCAGTCTCTGCCAACATGCGCGCCGGTTCAGCCAAATCCGCCGTCGGCAGCGCCGCCAATTGTTTGAGCCGCTGAAAAAAACTGATCCCCGCCCATTCCTCGCGCAGACGTCCTGCGGCAAAGAGACCAGCCGCGGCAGAACGTGCCGCGTAACTGTGACCGGAACCAGGGATCGAATTTTCCAAACCGGTTTTCATTTGACCAATGATCGTTGCCAAGCGCTCCAGGTTGGTAAAATCAGGAGCCGTCAGCAGGTCGCGCAGAATTTCGTACATCGTCGGCTGATTGCGCGTCAGAGCCTTTCCGCGCACCGCAACCAGTCCGTCAAAATGAGTCAACGACGCAGGGGCCACCAGCACATCTGTCCCCGCCCCGACACCACCAGTGCCCGCTTCGATCCGCGTTGCCATCTGCTGATAGTCGTAACCGGCCGCGCCAATCTGGTTAAGCAGCGCACAACTCAACGGCACCCATGGCCGCAGCTCATCCGGCAAGCCGTCGGTAGTGAAATGAGCGGCAAAATAGCCGATCCCGTTGGTCGGCTGGTCAAAACGGTAAATGGGTCGATCACGGTAATCACAGCGCAGATAGGGAACAGCGATTTCCTCAGCCGGGATGTCGGCGAGGGCCAGGGTCGGCAGACAATCCAGGTTCTCTGCCTGTTCCTGCCCCCGCTGAAGCGCTGCCGCTTGCCTGACCAGCGCGTCACAATCTTCGCCTCTGAAGCTGGCTCGCAGCGCGCTTAATTTCTCAGCCAGAGCCTGATCTTCCCGCGACTGCTGTTCCGGATCGGGGCGCAGCGTCAGGGTGACACGATGAGGGTTATTGAGCAGCTGGCGGCGAACCAGGTCTGCAAAGTAATCCTTTTGCGCCAGTTTGTCGCGCAAGGTGTGGAAACAATCTTCAAGCTGCAACGGGGACAGCGGATCATCACAATGCAGCCACGAGCCGAAAAGCCGCATCAACAGCGCCAGAGGGTAAGGATAATGGTCGCCACTGACCTCGCGTTGCGAAAATTCCAGGCGGTGCAATACGCCCTCGATCCGCTCCGGGGTGAAACCCTGCGCCACAACCTCTTCCAGCGTCTGGATAATCAGCTGCTCAATCGCCTCGGTACTGTCAACATGCGTCCCCTGCAAACCGGCAGCAAAGTAGGTACTGCGATAATCATCGTGGTAGCCGATCCCCGGAGCCAGCCCGCTCCCGAGTCCCGATTCAATCAACGCCCGATAGAGCGGCGCAGCCGAATTACCCAACAGCAGACTGGCAAGAACGCCGAGGGAGAAAGATTCGAAACGGTCCTCAATATCGCAGGTCAGCCAGCCGATCTGCACAATAGTTTTGCGCTCGTGTGCTTCCCCGGCAGGGAGCGGAAAGGTTTCGTTGACGCGCAACGGTGCCGACAAACGCTGTTCACTCGCAACCTGGCTGTTGACCTTGCGCGCGCCGAAATGCTTGAGCACGCGCCCTTCAATCATTGCCAGATGTTCTTCCAACGGAAAACTCCCGTACAAGAAAAACCAGGCATTGCTCGGATGATAATATTCAGCGTGGAATCTTTTCAGGGCAGCATGCGTCAGGGCGGGGATGTCACTCGGCTCGCCCCCGGAGTTGTGCCGATAAGTCGTCGTCGGAAAAAGGTGGCGGTGCAGACGGCGACTGACCAGCGAAGCCGGATCAGCCATTGCCCCTTTCATCTCGTTGTAAACCACCCCTTTATATGTCAGCGCGGAGTGCGGATCGTCGGCTACCGTAAATTCAAGACGGTGTCCTTCCTGACCAAAGTCTTCTTCCCGCAACAGTGGAAAAAAAGTCGCGTCAAGATAGATTGAGAGCAGATTGTCGTAATCTTTGCGATTCATGCTGGAGAACGGATAAAGCGTCCAGTCACTGGAGGTCATCGCATTCATGAACGTATTGAGACTGCGCTTGAGCATCGCAAAAAACGGATCGCGCACCGGAAAATTTTGCGATCCGCAAAGAACCGTGTGTTCGAGGATGTGTGCAACGCCGGTCGAGTCTGCGGGCGGAGTACGAAAGCCGACCGCAAAAAGATTGTTCGGATCGGACGTTTCAAGATAGCTCAGACGGGCCCCGGTCACACCATGGGTGAGACGCCACAGACGGGCATTAATTTCTTTCAAATCATGATTTGAATCAACATGAAAACCGGCGTAACAGTCACCAACAGATAAAGATGTCATTCTTCAAAAACCTCACAGTGTATGTAATTTTGGCAAAATTAGAGTTTACAGCGTACGCCGCCGATGTCAGTAAAAAAATTGATGCGTAGCAAAGTAAAAAAAACGGCCCCTCGAAAGGGGCCGAATAACAGAGGTGTAACACTATGGGGTGGAGCTGATCGACTGAGTCGATATATTTTTAATTGCGCGCCTGTTCGACGGCGAGTTCCGCTTCGGTAACCGGGACGACAACGTCGTCGGCAACCTGCGGGGGGGTCAACGTTCTGGCGATCATCGCGCCGATCAGTAGCAAGATTCCGGCGGCAGCAAAAGAAGTTGCAACGCCACCAGTTTTAACGGTAATTGCTGCGGAGAGCTTCACCAGGACAAAAGCCCCGATCCCCCAGGCCGAAAACAGGATACCGTAGTTCATTCCGTAATGGGTGGCACCCCAGTAATCTTTGGCAAAGGAAGGGAAGAGTGATAAATTGGTTCCGTAATTAAAACCCATGAAGGTCGCCAGCAACGTTACCAGAATCGCGCCACCGTGATTTCCGCCAACCACCCAGATAGCGGAAAACATCAACATCGCCTGAAAAACCAGCATGATCATCAACGTGTTCACCCGGCCAATTTTGTCCGAGAGAATACCGGCGATAATGCGTCCCGATGCGTTGCCGATGGCCATCACGGCGACGGCGATAAAGGCGTATTCGCCCATGCTCTTTTTGGCGATCCCGGCAACACTGCCAATCACCATCAGCCCGGCACCGGCGCCGACAAAAAAGGCAATCCAGAGCAGATAGAGGCGTTTGTCCCGCAACACCTCTTGCGGGGTCATGTTGACAACACTGGACAATTTCTTTGCCTGGATCGTTGCCGTTTCGGCAGGCACGAAGCCCGCAGGAGGATTGGTCACCATCAGCGCCATACCGCAGACAATAGCAATAAAAGCAATGCCCAGAATCATCATCGTATTGTGCAATCCGTAAGCACCGAGCAAATACTTGGACACCGGCGCCAGATAAACCGGCGCGATGCCAAAACCAGATACCACAATCCCGGCGATCAGACCGGTCTTGGTCGATGGAAACCATTTCAACGCTGGCGGAGTGGCGGCAGAATATCCAAAACCGAAACCGAGACCGGCCAGCACGCCAAAACCGAGAATCCACCCCCAGTAGGCGGATGTTTGTGAACAGACGATAAAACCTGCACCGACCAGCAATCCACCGATGATGGCGGTGATTCGCGGGCCAAACTTGTCCTGCGCCTTGCCACCGATAATCATCGAAGCGGCAAAAGAGAGACACGCTACCGCGTACGGGTCACCGGCACCACTGAACAGCTTGCCAATATCCCCCTTGAGCATGCTGTAGGCATACAGGATACCGAGAGCAAGATTGATTCCCGTTCCGGCAATGACAACCCGCCATCCACTAAAAGCAGTTACTTTCTTCATAGTTATTTTCTCCTTTGTCATAAAAAAGCTGTCTTGCATGGCTGTGTATCTCAGTTGAAAAAGGAGCGGCCAACGCCTCCTGCCGCGGAATTTGATCGGAGCAGGTTTTTTTCGCAGTAATCGATTCAGCATCTGCTCACTCCTTTTGAAATGTTTTATCTGCCGATACATTGTTATGTATGCGTCTAGTTAGCAACCTGGATACCAACCCGATAAAAATATTTAATATTAAATTTTATCCTTTAAATTCAATAAGTTATAAAAAAGTAAAACAGTCTTGACACAAAGGTTCGACGGCCAGGGATTTGCGCTGTTGCGAATAAACAGGGGGAAGAGTTTAACTGCGAAATGTTTTTCAAAATGGTGCAACACCGGAGATTACGGAGATATGCAGGTGTATTTTGCGATGACGCGACCGGATATGGCGGGTTTTGCAGATATGCAAAAAATAAAGGGGGATAAATTTGACCGGGACGGATTTCCGTAACGACAAAGCCCCCGGAAGAGATACCGGAGGCTTTGTCGTTACGGGTGTAACTATATTCGGATACGGTTACCGGGGTTTGAACACGGTGGTCTCGATCGCAGCCTCAATCCGCCGGTTTTGCCGACGCCCCGCAGCGGTGGCATTATCGGCGACCGGATTCTTGGGCCCGTGACCGACGGCCTTGATACGAGCGGGAGCAATTTGATATTTTTTAATCAGGTAGGTGCGCACCGCATCGGCACGCCGCTGAGAAAGTTTTTTGTTCAGTGCGGCAGAGCCGGTACTGTCGGTGTATCCTTCAATCGTCGTGGTCGTGCCCGGATAGGTATTCATGAATTCACCGAGTTTATTGATTTCAGCAGTGTATCGATTCGCGATTTTTGTCTGCCCTGAAGCGAACAAAATATTGAGATTGATTTTGACGTTTTGCTCGATCGGCGGCGGACACCCCTTACGGTCGACCGCCAACCCGGCGCGGGTGTTCGGACAGATGTCCTCGCTGTCAGCAACGCCATCCTTATCGCTGTCGGGCGGGCAACCGTTGACGTCAACCGTAACTCCGGCGGCCGTTCCGGGGCACTCATCATAGCTGTCAGCAATACCGTCGTTGTCGCTGTCAAGCGGACAACCAGTGAAACCGACGCGCACCCCGGCGGCCGTCCCCGGACACTCGTCATGCGCGTCCAGAACACCATCTTTGTCGCTGTCAAGCGGAGATTGAAGCTGGGTCTCAACCAGGGCCGGAGCCTGAACCTCGACCGGAACTTCTTCCGATCGCTGCTCGGGCCACGCTTCGGCTACCGGCACGGCCTTCACCGGTGTACTGGAGGTGCCGCCAAACTGAAAGGCCAGCCCAAGCATGGCCTGGAAATGATGACGCCATTCGCGCTCATCACCACTATCTGAAGCGAAGTCAGCCTGGGTCTTGGGGTTGAGCATGTAGCGCAGATCGATCCGCAAAGCGAGCAGCTCGGTAAGAACGTGTTTGATGCCACCATTCACGTAGCCCATGTAGTCTTCATCCTGCCCCCGACCGCCTTTGTCAAAATCATAGATGATCCCGCCAAGGCCGACCCCCAGATAGGGGTTGAGGGCGTCTTCGGGCTGAAAATGATAGAGCAGACCGGCACCGATGGTATAGATACCGACATCCCGGCTCCCGCGGCTGGCATCATACTCGGTCGGCGTATAGCGGCCATCAAGTTCGAGGCTCCAGTTTTTGTCGACATTGTAGCCGAACCCGAGCCCGGCGAACCCTTGATTCTCCAGGTCGAGGGCACCATCGAGTACATGAATACCGACCAGCGGCGTCAGCGTGACCGCCCCCGCGCGGTTCTCAGCCAGAGCACTGCTACCGAAAGCCAGGACAACCACCAACAAAATGACAAGTCGCGTTGCAAACCGAATCATAACAAATCTCCCGAAAAAATTAATGCTTATGCCAGTAAATTTCATCATTATAGGGGTACAATGTAATTTGGCAAGAAAAAACAGACCATTATCGCGTGTCATCCTCCCCACCCCCCGACCGTCGAAGACTCTATCCATGCCAACCGCTCGGCAATCGTCTTCTCGTCCCCCGCTCGGTCGGTCGATTAAACGTTGTTCCGACCGACATCGGGGCCAGCTCTGCGTCGCACCGACGCGGCGCGACCTGTTGTTCCAAGATGCAGCGGATACAGACCCCGGGGCGGGTTAATTCGTGTCATCAGGCCGGAGCGGAGTTCCGTGACCAGAGCAGGCGTCCGGACTCCGCTTCGCTGACATCGTACCCGCGCCGGTAGGCCGCCGCCACGGCAAAACGCGCTCCCTGGCGAACATTGGCGCAGCAGACGGCGTCAGCCGTCGCGGCCACACGCAACAGCGCCCGTTCATGGGCGGTCGGCACGGCGACAATGAGCGTGGTCGCCCCGGCATTGCGCAACGCGGCCAGGGCGACCAGCAGGGTAAAGCCGCTGGCCAGGCCGTCATCGACCACCACCAGCTCGCGCCCGGCCAGTTCGACCAGCGACCGACTCTCGCGGAACAGCGCCACCCGCCGCGCGACTTTGTCACGGGTCTGCGCGATCCCTTGCGCCACCACATCGGGAGCAAGCGCGGCCGAGCGAACCAGCACCTCGTTGAGTCGGTAACTGTCGTCGAAGGCCACCGAGTATACCTAACTCAATGATCTTTCTTCTTGGGGCCCGGCTTCTGAGGGCGAACCGTCCGTCTCAACTGCTCCTCCACCGTGTCCAGAAAGGACCCTGAGCCTAAAGGTCGTCCGGTGCGCTCATGA
>JAHYIW010000051.1 GCA_019429445.1 Desulfuromonadaceae bacterium | reverse complement strand
TCGGGGATCTAGACTTTCAACCCTCAAAACCCTGGATTCCGGCTAAACCCCTGCCGGAATGACGTTGCAGGAGTCGCCTTCAGGCGCGATGGTTCGCGGCTAAAGCCGCTCCTACAAAAGAGCTGAACAGTTACAAAAGTTTTTCCTGGCGTACTGAACAGTTCCTGTTTTTCTTCGTGGCCTTCGTGCTCTTCGTGGTGAAAACTAACCGCATCCATCGCGCATTACTAAAATCAGACGTCTTCCTTGTCGACGTTGAATGTCTCGTGTGCGTAAACTTCGTTAAGGATCGCCCCCGCGCCCTGAATCAGCAGGTCATCGGCCAGCGACGTGCCCAGTTTCTCCGCAGCAGCAACCGGGCTGCAGGCGACCTTCTTCAAACAACGTACCCCCTCGCAATCGGAAACAAAACCGGTCAACGTCAGGGAATCTCCGTCAACGGTACCATGACAGGCAATCGGCACCTGACAACCGCCCTGCAGACGCTTCAGGAAGGCGCGTTCGGCGCGCACCGCCCAATCCGTTTCCGGATGGTTGAAAAAGTCGATCATCGCGTTGGTCGCGGCGTCATCAATCCGTGATTCAATCCCCAACGCCCCCTGACCAATGGCGGGGATCGACACGTCCACCGGCAGATATTCACCGATCTGCCCCGAGAATCCGAGGCGGTGCATCCCGGCCGCCGCCAGAATCACCGCATCGAGATTATCTTCGGTCAACTTGCGCATCCGCGTCTCGACATTGCCGCGAATATCGACCATCGCCAGATCGGGACGGATGTGCAGCAACTGCGCCTTGCGGCGCAGGGCACTGGTGCCAATCCGCGCCCCTTGCGGCAGATCTCTCCAGCTGGCAACACCGGGACGCAAGATCACGATGTCACGACAATCTTCACGTTCGGTGATACACCGCAGCGCCAGTCCGGCGGGGAAATAGGTCGGCACATCTTTCATCGAATGCACCGCAATATCGATCTCGCCGCGCAACATCGCTTCCTCGATTTCCTTGACAAACAACCCCTTGCCGCCAACCATTGCCAGCGGCACATTGAGGATTTTATCACCTTTGGTCTTGATCTTGGTCAGGGTGACTTCCAGATCAGGATAGCGTTTTTCCAGCTCGGATCTGACCCAGTTTGCCTGCCACAGGGCCAGTTGGCTGGCGCGAGTGCCGATACGCAACAGTTTTTTACTCATTTAACCATGACTCCTTTTGCCCTCGCCATCGAAGTGGTCGAGGGGTTTTATTTCATCGTCGGGATTCGGGGTTTCAAGATTAAAGAGTGCCCGCACCGCATCGATATAACCGTCACTGGTTGCATCGTTGCTGCTCTGTTTAAGCAACAATGTCGGTTGGTGCAGCACCTTGTTGATAATTGCCGCCGTCAACGCCTCAATGGCCTTGCGTTCTTTTTCGTCCAGTCCCTTGAGGTTACCGAAGGTCTTGTCCAGTTCGCTGCGACGGATATCTTCGAGTTTCTTGCGCAGGGCGACGACTGTTGGCACAACATCCAGACTGCCAAGCCAGCGGAAAAACTGTCCGATCTCCTGATCGACGATCATTTCAGCTTTTTTTGCTTCTTTTTTACGCCCCTTGAGGTTAGCCGCCACCACCCCCTGGAGATCATCAACATCGTAGAGATAGATATTGTCGATGTCGTTAACCCGCGGGTCAATATCACGCGGCACGGCAATATCGATCATGAACATCGGTTTATTCTTGCGCCGCCGAATCACTTCTTCGGCCTTATCGGCACTGAGCACAAAATCAGGGGCACCGGTCGAGGTCAGGACGATATCGACTTGCGGCAGATAATCGGCGAATTCCGCGAACGGCACCGGGCGACCGCCGAACTCATCAGCGAGCTTCTCCGCGCGGGCAAAGGTGCGGTTGGTGACAAGGACCGAGCGCACACCGTTACTGACAAAATGGCGCGCCGCCAGTTCGCACATCTCGCCGGCACCGATCAGCATGACGGTTTTATCGTCGAGCTTTTCAAATATTTTACGCGCCAGTTCAACCGCGGCAAACGACACCGAAACCGCGCTACTGGCGATACTGGTCTCGGTACGTACTCGCTTGGCAACGGAAAATGCTTTATGCAAAAAACGGTTGAGAATCAGCCCGGCGGTCTTGTGCTCGGTGGCGTAAGAATAGGCGGTCTTGATCTGACCGAGGATTTGCGGTTCGCCAAGGACCATCGAATCGAGGCTGGAAGAGACACGAAAGACGTGACGGATGGCATCTTCGCCGTAGTAGTCATAGAGATGGGGCGCCAGCACCGCGTCGTCAAGACCGTGATAATCGGCGAGAAAACGCCGCAATTGAGCGATCGCGTTATCGATGTCGCGGGTACAGGCGTAGAGTTCGACGCGATTGCAGGTCGAAACAATCACCGCCTCGTTGACTGCCGACAGGGCGAGCATTTGCCGGAGTGGTTTTTCCATCTCGGTCGGCGCAAAAGCAACCTTCTCGCGGATCTCTACCGGCGTGGTTCTGTGGCTGAGGCCAACAACAATAATATTCATACCGATCAGCCCCCGGCCAACACGCGAAAACTGTGCTCACCAGAAAGAAACCAGTTCACGCAGAGAAAGGAGAAAAGCAGACAGAGGAAACCGATAATGGAGAAAATCGCCGCCCGCCGCCCCCGCCAGCCGACGGTCAGACGACCATGCAGCAACGCTGCATAGAGAAACCAGGTGATCAGCGCCCAGGTCTCTTTCGGATCCCAGCGCCAGTAGCCACCCCAGGCCATGTTGGCCCAGATCGCGCCGGAAACGATCCCCATGGTCATCAGCGGGAAGCCGAAGGACAGGCATTTATAGTTGATGCTGTCGAGGGTGTTAAGGGCCGGAAGGCGAAAATACAGCCCGGAAAAGCGCTTCTTCTTCAGCAGGCGCTCCTGAATCAGATACATGACCCCGGCAGCAAAAGCGATGGCAAAGACCGCATACCCGGCAAAGGCCAGACTGACATGCACCGGAAACCACCAGGTGTCGAGGATCGGATTCAGCTCCTTGATTTCCCCCGGCGCGCCGAGGCTGAAGATCATCAGGCCGAGGGCCAACGGCGTACAAAAGGCACCGAGCACCGCCAGACGATAGCGCAGATCGAAGAGGAGAAAGATGCCGACAATGGCCCAGGCAAAGAAGGACAATGACTCGTGCAAGCTCGCCATCGGCGCATGTCCTGCTTCGATCCAGCGTGCACCGAGAGTGATGCAGTGCAACAGGAATCCGCCGCTGAGAACCCAGCGAGCCATCTTCCCGGCCACATCCTTCTGCGCGAGAACATCGATCAGATAGCAGACGGTGGCCACGAAATACAAAAGCAGGGTGATTTTAAACAACAGTAGATTGACGCTCATATCATTTCTTCCGAAAGCCGAACATCCAGCGCGGCAAGAGTCCAGCGCGGGCCGAGGTGCTCCGTTAACAAACGATCAACCGCAACAATGCTGCCGGTCGCCAGCAACTGCGGCAGCCCGGCAGCCAACAGTTGCTGTAAAACTTGCGGATTATAGAAATTTTTCATACCGGGTGTCAATTTCTTTCGGCGCAATGCCGCCGCAATGGCAACCACCGCCCCCCACTCCTCACCAAACTGTTCGGCCAGCAGGTCGCGCAACACAACCGCCAACAGCGGGCTTTCCCCCGCGGTGGCGACCGAGATCGACAGTTTACCCCGCTGCAGTGTTGCCGGCAGGGTAAAATCGCCCGCAGCGGGATCGTCGGCAATAGTGACGGGGATGCCGCGCACGCGCGCCGCTGCGGCGACAGCGGCATTGACTGCGCGATCATCGGTTGCAGCAAAAGCCAGACAGGCCCCGTCAAGATCGGCAGGGAGAAAGTTACGGGCAATCACCTCAACTGACGGGAGGTCCTGAAATCCGGAGTTCCCTGCTGGCGCGATCAGGCGCACCCGCGCGCCAGAGTTCAACAGACCACGCACCTTGCGGGAACCGACCGTGCCACCACCAACCACCACGCACAGCTGCCCGGTGACATTGAATAACAGGGGATAATCACTCATGCCGCGCCATGTCTTTCATCGCTGCATCATAGGGAGGAGGATGGAAAATTGTCAAGGAGAGAACGCCGCCGATGGCATTCTCGCGCAGCGCAACGTTTTCCATCCTCCGCCTGTAGCAACTATCATTGTGCTAATTTCAAGGCCAGATAGCGTGAACCTTCACCCTGCCTGATCAATAGCAGGTGTGCCTTCCCCTGGGTCAGTAATTTGATCGCCTGGGCAGGGCTGGTGACCACCTGACGATCGATTTCCTGAATCAGCACACCACGCTCAAGTCCGGCGTCAGCAGCCGCCGAGCCTGGTTTTACTACCGCGACCACCACGCCCCGTTCCCCCTCGTAGCCGAGGCGTGCGGCCAGCTCCGGTGTCAGCTCCTGCAAGTTCAGGCCAAGCTCCGGCACATCGCGCTCACCTGCTGCAGCGGCACCTTGGGCATCATCCAGCGTGCCGATCGTTGCAGTGATCAGCTGCGTCCTGCCGTCACGCAGAATCCGCAGCGTGACACGCGTCTTGGGTGGCGTGAGTGCAATCCGGTTACGGAAATCCGTGACCTTGCCGACATCTTTGCCATCAAGTTGCTGAATGATATCTCCGCGCTTAAGCCCTGCCGCGGCAGCGGGGGTGTCCTCCAGCACCTGCGACACCAGCACCCCTTGTTCGTTGTCCAGCCCGAACGATTGCGCCAGTTCCCTGGTCAGATCCTGGATATAGACGCCGAGCCGACCACGAATCACCGCACCGTGCTCAATCAACTGGCTCCGAATCTGTTTGGCCATGTTGACCGGAATGGCGAAACCGATCCCCATGTACCCCCCGTTGCGACTGAAAATAGCGGTATTGATCCCCACCACCTCGCCATTGAGATTGACCAGGGGGCCCCCGGAATTGCCTGGGTTGATCGCCGCGTCGGTCTGGATAAAATTCTCGTAGTCACTGAGCCCCATGCCACTGCGCCCCTTGGCACTGACAATCCCGGCGGTCAGGGTATGCGAGAGACCGAAGGGGTTCCCCACCGCGAGCACCCAGTCGCCAACCTCAAGCTGCTCGGAATCACCCAGCCGCAAGAAAGGAAGATCACTCTCATTGATCTTGATCACCGCCAGATCGCTCGGTGGATCGGCGCCAACGATCTCGGCAACATATTCCTGTCCATCGTGCAGCGTCACGCGGACCTTGTCGGCGTCCTCAACCACATGGTTATTGGTCAGGATATAGCCGTCGGGCGAGATAATGAATCCTGACCCCTGACCAATCGTGTGGCGCTGGGGTGCCTGCTGACGGGGACGCTGCGAGCGCGGAGGCTGGCCGAAAAAACGGCGGAAAAATTCGTCATTGAACGGGCTGTCAAAAGGCGAGAAATATTGCGATGGGTTGCGTCGGGAAACTTCCTGCTCGACCTGGATAAAAACGACCGCCGGGGAAACCTTTTTAGCGACGCTGCGAAACGCCTGACCACTCTGGCGCAGGTTTTCCACCCCTTGTTCCTGGGCGTGAACGGCGGCAGGCGCGACCGCGCCGACCCCCAGGACCATCAGCACTACGAACACCAATGGCAACAATTTGCGCTGGTTTGTCATGATAAGCTCCTTTGCTGAGATGTTGCCCCGCGCGTGGCGGGGAAGTAAGAATTGATCAGCGCGATCAACTGATCGAGGTCAAACGGTTTATCAATTGTCTCGGTTGCTCCCAGTGCCTTTGCAGCATCATGGGTCGCACTGTCACCAAAAGCAGTCATGCAGATAACAAACGGCAAGCCGGGAAGATCGTGCAGCGCTTCGAGCACCTCCAGACCGGTCAGTGCCGGCATGCGCAGATCGGTCAGTACCAGATCATACCGTTGCTGACCCTCACTCTGGCGGTAGTCCAGACGCTCCAGCAGTTCCAGTCCGTTACTGCAGCTCGTAACAGTATAACCGACCCGAAACAACGAAAACGCCAGTAACTCGCGCAGTTCGCGGTCGTCCTCGGCGAGAAGAATTTTCAGGTGCTGGTCAAGCGGTTGGGTGACATTCATTGCAGACCTCCGGGAACGGGTTAATAATACTCAATCGCAACCCTTGTGCCAAAGTGATTATCAATAATTACAGATGGTTACGAATCATCAGAGCGGGGGCATTGTACCCCGTCGGGGCAAAATGCCCCGGATCAGAACAGGTACAGAAAGATCAAATTTGATGCACTCGCAAAAACTCATGGGATGGCTAAGTAAAAATTTCGTCCTCCAAGGCCTGGTGGTTTTTCAGGGGCGAAGGCCTACATCAGGTAGGTCGAGGTCCTGAAAAACCGGCGTAACGCAGTAGGGCGGACTTTTTGCGACGCCATCAAATTTGAATGTATTTGAGAGCATGGTTTGCTTCGGGAGGCAGGTAAACCATCGACCTTGGCAATTAAAAACAAAGGGGATAGAGTTAACATCTGATGTTAACTCATGGAGGGGAAAAGTCCGTGAATTACGCCCTTGAAACCTTATTGGACCTGAACGGATTTGAGTATGACTATGAATCCGGATTCCGCATTAAATATCAGGCAAGACGGGCAAAAAAGGGGGGGGGACGTAGTTAAGCTGGTTAACTTGAGTGTTCTGGCTTGAAAATCTGAAAAGCAACTTCGCGGGTCGCGGCCCGCTGCCGCCTCACTCTTTTGCTGGGCCAAAAGAGTGAGCAGAAAAGGGCCTGCCATTGCATGGAGCATGTCGGATTCGCAGGGGGAGGAATTCAAGAAACTGTGTACGAGGGACGCGGTCGGTGCACATCTGCCGCGTCTAACGGGGCTGTTCTTTTCGCCCCGTGCCTGTCGGCGTCTTCGTTGTAAATGATGAGTGCTGAATTGAAGCCGCCATGAAAACCGGCTAAAATAATTTTCAACGCCAACGGGGCCCCATAAGAAAAGGCCCCGTCCCGGTGCAGACCGGTAAAATCTGGACATTCGTTCTCCCCTGATTAAAATCACAGCGATACGCGACCACCATGCCCGCTGCGAGCGCAGGCACTTTTGCATCCTTTTGCTGCCGGGCAAAAGGATGTCGGCTGGCGGGACGAAACCCGCCGGTTC
>JAHYIW010000050.1 GCA_019429445.1 Desulfuromonadaceae bacterium | reverse complement strand
CATCAGGCCAGCACATATTGATAGGCCACTTTTCCTCTACAGCCACCTGTTTCTGGTGCCTTTCCTGATTCAGTCCCAATTTTCGTGGCCGTTGCGACATCCTGCCCTGCTCCTTCTTTTTGTCACCTTTGCTGCTATCCTGACTGCCCAGTATCCACTTAAGTCTTTGTCCCCGTCTACTTTGGTGCGCACATTACTGGCTGCGATTTTTTTTGTTGGCCTGATGGTAAGCGGTTTCCTTTATATGCAAGAGCGCGATATCGCTCGTTTCAAAAAAAACTTTATGACCCAGCCGCTGGGAACAACGCTGGACGAGTTTGCGGTTTTGGCGGGGAGGCCTTACAGTGCGTACCGCGTTCTGCACAATACCATGCCTCAATATGTTGTCACCGCACTTGCTTCACCGGATGATTCTTTTGCCCAGCACATTCTGCCCTATAGTGAGCAGTTGGTACAGCTTGAAGGGGCGGGCGGGCAGTGGTATGATCTGGCCCGATTGTATTTACGACTCGGGCGGGAAAAAGACGCCGAGACGGCGATCTGGAAAGCGTATGCGCTGAAGCCGATGGATCAGACAATCTTTGATTTTCTGCATCACTTAAATGTCATCAAAGCGTCACGCGCCACCGGGCGACCGATTGAATCGTTTTACCCAAAAATGATTGAGCCGATTAAAATCAATATGCTGGAGCCTGGCGATGATTGATGTTGAATTCAGAAATATTTCCAAAACCTACAACCCGGGGTTGTTCAAGAAGAAAGTTCTTGCCGTTGATCAACTCAACCTGCGCATCCCTCAGGGGCAGGTTTTTGGTCTGATCGGCCCCAACGGGGCCGGCAAGAGCACCACCATTCGCATGTTGCTCGGCTTGATTCGCCCCAGCCAGGGCACCATTCTGTTTCGGGGTGCGCCGCTCGATATCACCACCATGCAGCACGAAGTCGGCTATCTGCCGGAAAATCCCTATCTCTACGATCACCTCACCCTGCGCGAACTGCTGGCCTTTTGCGGCACGACCTCCGGGCTGAGTCGCACCGTGACAACCCAACGCGGCGACGCGCTCCTGCAACGGCTGGAGTTGACCGCTGCGGCAAAACGACCGTTGCGCAGTTTTTCCAAGGGGATGCTGCAACGTGCCGGCATCTGCTTTGCACTGTTGCACGATCCGGCGCTGGTGATTCTTGATGAACCGATGTCCGGGCTTGACCCGCTGGGCCGAAAAATGGTTTTTGATCTGGTGATGGAACTCAAAGAACGGGGCAAAACGATTTTCTTTTGTTCGCACATTCTCAGTGATGTCGAGCGGCTTTGTGATCGCATCGGCATCATGGTTGGTGGCAGGCTGGTCGATGAAATTAGCGCAGCAGACTTTGCGCAACAGTTAAAAGCCACCGTTGCTCTGGAGCTGGACGGATGTTCGGTCGCACTCCGTGACCGGTTGACCCCGCTGGTTGAAGCGGTTGAGGTCAAGAATGAGCGGCATACGGTCACTCTGTTGCCGGGCAACCTGTATCCGGTGATTGAATTGATCAGCGAGCACGGTGCCACGGTTGTCTCCTGTCAGTCCGCTCAGGTGCCGCTGGAGAGTCACTTTTTTCGCGTCGTCAAGGGGGCAGCCCAATGAGAAACAGTGTCGCGCTCGCCAAAATCACCTTTCTCGAAGGGATTCGCAACCGTTCCCTCTTCGGGATCGCCCTTTTTTCGCTCTTTATCCTCGGCCTCAATATCGCGATTGCCGGGTTTTTTATGCGCGATATCGGCAAAGTGTCGGTCGATATGAACATGAGTGCGCTGACCTTTGCCGGAATTTTGTTGATTTTTTTCGTCGGACTGAATCTCATCACCAAAGATATCGATAAAAAAACCATTCAGCTTGTGTTGTCCAAACCGGTCACGCGCTTTGAATATATTTTTGGCAAATATATTGGCATCGTCTTTTTTACCCTCTTTTCACTGACCATTCTGCTCGCTATGTCGTGTGTCACCCTGGTGGTGCTGATGCACTTTAATGCCGATTATTTTTTCGATTTCAGCTGGATGAATTATTTCCTGGCCGCGTTTTTCGTCTTTGTCAAGTTTGCCCTGCTGACTGCTATTGTCATTTTTTTCAGTTCGATTGCCACCAGTGCTTTTGTCGCCCTGATTTGCTCGCTCTCTGTTTATATTGTTGGTGTGACGATTGAGGATGTGATTTTCTATCTCCGCTCAGAGATTGCCATTCAGGAAAAAGTGGTCTCTGCGTCGCTGGAACGATTTCTTGATGTTATTGCTTTTCTGATTCCGAATTTTTCGGTTTTTGATCTGACCATGGAGGCCGCACACGGCCTGTTGATTACCCCCGACCGGGTTCTCTGGTCGTTGCTCTATGCAGCTGTCTATATTGCCCTGTTGCTCCTGGCGGCGGCGGTTATTTTTGCCCGGCGCGAGTTTTTCTGATGACGTTACGTTCCGGCCTGTTGATGATCGTCCTGCTGCTGGCACTGCTCTACCCGTTGAGTCAGTCGATCTGGGTGGAGCGTTACCGGATCCAGTCCGGGATTCCCGCCGGATATGTCATCCCCTCGCAGTACAGCCGCGTTCTGTCGCTGGGCAATCGTGGTCTGTTGTCCGATCTCCTTTTTCTCAAGGCCGTTTCGTTCTTTGGCGGGCGCTCAATTGTCGGGCAAAAAATGACAGCAGAGGACTGGAATTATCTGGTTGCGAGCCTGGAGGTGATCACCGATCTCGATCCGTATTTCCTTGATCCGTATTTCCTCGCTGAAGGGTTGCTGGCCTGGGATGCCGGGCTGCCGCTCAAGGCCAACAAAATTCTCGATAAAGGGATTGAACACCGCCCCGACGACTGGCGCTTGCCGTTCTTCGCCGGCTTCAATCTCTTCTACTTTGTACAGGATTATCCCGCCGCTGCCGACTACATCATGCGCGCCGCGCAACTGCCGGGCAGCCCCGATTATTTGCAGACTCTCGCCGGCCGCCTGGCCTATTACGGGGGCAAGTCAATGACGGCGCTCCTGTTCCTCCGCGAGATGATTGAAGAATCCGATGATCCCCTGCTGCGCAAACGACTGGCAAAAAGACTGTTGGCCTTAGAGGGTGCGGTCAAGATCGAAGAAGCCGTGGCAAAATATATCGAAGCTGAGGGGCAGTCACCAAAAGCCATGGCGGCACTGGTCGATAAGGGGTATATTGACGCCTTGCCGGAGGATCCCTACGGCGGTCGTTGGGGATTGTTGCACAACGGGCGGGTGTTCAGCACCAGCAAGTTTGCCGATCATGTGATTGAATCTGCACCGGGAAATTGATGAAATCTTGTAACTGTTCAGCATGATGGAAAAAATCAAAACAAAAGCTATTTAACAGGGATACAAGGGATAAAGGAGATAAAACATAAAGGTCTATGTGGTTTAAAAGCCAAACAATGCCGCCCTGACTTTGCCGTTATCCCTTTCATCCCCTTTATCCCTGTTAAAAAAAGTTTTTTCACTGTGTGCTGAATAGTTATGAAATCTTTAAATATCTGTGCATATATGGCATAAATTTGATAGTGTGATGACTCCAGAATAACACTATTGGGACTGCGGCGATGATCACTGATCAGGACAAAAAAACTATTCAAGAAGTTGCTCGTAAATACAATGCATCTCAGGTCATTCTGTTTGGATCGTCACTTTCCGATGCGACCGAAAGCAATGATATTGATATCGCTGTAGATGGCATTGCCGATAAAGACTACTTTTCCTTCTACGGCGAATTGATTTGCACACTTTCAAAACCTGTTGATGTTATTGATCTTTCAGTCAGCTCAAAATTTAACGATCTGGTGCTACGTGAAGGAATATCCATTTGTGACTGATTATGCCGCACGCTAAAGAAGTTGTGTGCGTATTTGCCCAATTTAAATTCGAACTGACAGCACAGGGATTCTGATGGGCATCAAGTCCGCGCGGGCAGTTGAGAGTAGAACGCCCGGATGCGACCACCCCCCGGCCATCGGGGCGAGAGAACGTTGGGCAAAGGGGTTTGCTGTGAACAAAGAAGACATCAAAGAGCGAATCGTAAGAGCCTTGCTGCCACTAGAACCTGAAAAGGTCATCTTGTTCGGGTCTTATGCGCAAAACACGCAAACCGATGACAGCGATGTCGATCTGTACATTGTCAGCAAAGAGGATTTCGTCCCGGCCAGTTACGCCCAAAACATCCAGCATTACAAAAAGTATTCGCGCCCTCTGAAAGAACTGAAGCAGAAAGTTGCCGTCGATTTGCTGATACATACCCGGGCGATGAACAGAATCTTCGAAAGCAGCGGCAGCTCTTTTTCTCGTGAGATTCTGCGTTCTGGCGAGCGGTTGCTATGAAAAATGGTAACTATTCAGCACACCGTGAAAAAACTTTTTTAACAGGGATAAAGGGGATGAAAGGGATAACGGCAAAGTCAGGGCGGCATTGCCTGGTTTTAAACCACATAGACCTTTATGTTTTGTCCCCTTTATCCCTTGTATCCCTGTTAAATAGCATTTGTTTTGGTTTTTTCCATCATGCTGAACAGTTACAAAAAATGGAAGATCCCCGATGAACGAGGACATTGATGCGCACGTCAGGCAGGTGTTGACAGGCTTTCCTCATATCTCGTTTGCTTTGTTGTTTGGTTCCCTGGCCACGGGGCGTCAGCACGCCGGGAGTGATCTTGATCTGGCCGTTGCTGCGGACAAGGCGTTGTCGACTGATCAACGCATGGCGCTCATCAATGCCCTCGCGGCGCGCTGTGGCCGTCCGGTTGATCTGGTCGACCTGAAGACGGTGACCGAGCCCTTGCTGGGGCAGGTTTTGCGTTATGGCCGGAGGATTCTGGGGAGTGATGCCATGTACGGCAGATTGATCAGTCATCATCTTTTTGAACAGGCTGATTTTATGCCTTATCGAAACCGGGTGCTTGCGGAAAGACGACAACGATGGATCGGGAAGTAATCGAACAAAAGCTGGAATCGTTGCGCCGCTGTGTGCAGCGTATTGAATCGAAGTCACCGTCTTCTGCGGCGGAACTTGGCGCCGACCTTGATTTGCAGGATATTATCGCCCTCAACCTGAGCCGGGCGGTACAGCTTTGTGTCGATATCGGTGCGCACCTGATCGCCGGATTGGAGGACGTGCCCCCGCCCGGAACCATGGGTGAAACATTCGATCTGCTGGCCCAGAAAGCCGTACTAAACAATGAGTTGGCTGAAAATCTAAAAAAAGCTGTTGGTTTCCGTAATGTTGCGGTTCACAATTATGAGCGTATCAATTGGGACATTGTTTACAGTATTACAAAATTTCACCTTCAGGATTTTTCTGAATTTGCCAGCGTGGTCACAACAAGACTGAATGCGTAACCATCTGCGCGCCCGATTTACAACGAGGGAACGTTGGGCAAAGGGGTTTGATGTGAACAAAGAAGACATCAAAGAGCGAAGTGTGAGGATAAAAGTATGGATCAGGACATCCGCTGGCAGCAACGCTATCAACAGTTCACAAAAAGCTACAATCTCCTGCTGACAGCTCTGGCTATCGAAAATCCAAACGACGTTGAGCGTGCCGGCCTTATACAGTTTTTTGAAATGACTCTTGAACTCGGCTGGAAACTGCTCAAGGACTATCAGGAAGCAGAGGGGTACACCATCACCAGTCCGCGTCACGCAATCAAGCAGGCTTTTCAAAGTGGACTCATAGAACAGGGGCATGACTGGCTCCAGGCATTAGCGGACCGCAATTTGACCACACATACCTACAATGAAAATACGGCTCGGCAGGTCGAAAAGGATATTCGTGAGAAGTACAGTCCTTTTTTGCGGGAGCTCAACGCGATATTCCTTGTGAAATCGCAGGCGACGACATGACGACTTTTGACTGTGGCCTGACAGCGGAGGACATGGCCGTCATCGTTGCCGCCATCAAGTCTTTCCCGGATGTCAGGAAGGTCATCCTGTTCGGCTCCCGCGCCAAGGGCAGCTACAAGCCAGGCTCAGACATCGACCTGGCCATCGAAGCCGGTCACAGCGGGCACAGCACCGCCACCGGTCTGGCCGCCAAGCTCAACGAAGAATCCTCCTTGCCCTACATGTTCGATGTTGTTGATTTATCCGGTATTGCTGAAGAGTCACTTCTTGAGCATATCCAGCGAGTCGGAAAGGTGATTTATCAGCGGCAAACAGCTTGATTCGATTCCGATGCCAGCGATGTCGATCTGTACATTGTCAGCAAAGAGGATTTCGTCCCGGCCAGTTACGCGCAAGACATGCAGCATGACAAAAAGTATTCGCACCCTCTGAAGGGACTGAAGCAGAAAGTTGCCGTCGATTTGCTGATACATACCCGGGCGATGAACAGAATCTTCGAAAGCAGCGGCAGCTCTTTTTTTCGTGAGATTCTGCGTTCTGGCGAGCGGTTGCTGTAAAAAAAGACTGGATGCGTAACCAGCTGCGCGCCCGATTCCGGGCGTTCCCACGCGGGAGCGTGGGAACGAGAGAGAGCGACAGTACCACATGAGTAAACCTCAAATCACCGTCTACACGCCCGATTCCTCCCTGGCCAAACCTTCGCTGATGTTGCGCGAGATGTGGCGTGACCTGCTGGCCTCACGTGAGCTGGCCTGGCGGCTGGCGGTGCGTGACATCAGTGCCCAGTATCGCCAGGCATTTCTTGGCATCCTGTGGGCGTTTATTCTGCCGTTGGCCAACACCCTGGCCTGGATCTTCCTCAACAGCTCAGGGGTGGTGAAAATTGCCGACACCTCTTTGCCCTATCCGGTCTATGTTTTTACCGGCACCATGCTCTGGGCGATCTTCATGGATGCCCTCAATGCGCCGCTGCAACAGGCCGTTGCCGCCAAGTCGATGCTGGCCAAACTCAACTTCCCGCGCGAAGCGTTGATTGTTTCGGGAATCTATCAGACCCTGTTCAACGCCGCGATCAAAATCGCGCTGCTGCTCGTCGCGCTGATTGTCATGGGCATCAATCCCGGCTGGAACCTGCTGCTTTTCCCGCTGGGTGTCGTGTCGCTCATCCTTGTCGGCACCGCCCTGGGGCTGTTCATTACGCCGGTAGGGTTGTTGTACAGCGACGTCGGCAAGGCGTTGCCGCTACTGATGCAATTTTTGATGTATGCCACGCCGGTGGTTTTTGCCATGCCTAAAGAAGGTTTTGCTGCCACCCTGTTTACCTTTAACCCGCTCACCCCGCTGATCCTGACCTCGCGTGACTGGTTGACCGGATTTTGCCCCGAGTATCTCGGCTACTTTTTTCTGGTAAATTTTGCCGCAGTTGTTCTTCTGCTGGTGGTCTGGGTGGTGTACCGGCTGGCCATGCCGATTCTGATCGAGCGGATGAGTGCGTAAAGGGACGGGATAATGCCTGAAATTTGCCGATTTCTCGGGATCGTTATCAGCATGTATTTTGATGAGCACAATCCACCTCATTTCCACGCGCGATATAATGATTATCGTGCAGTGGTCGGAATTCGGGATCTGAACGTGCTTGACGGCTACCTGCCGGGAAGGGTCCGTGGGTTGGTCGAGGAGTGGGCCGAAATTCATCAGAGTGAACTTCTGGGAATGTGGGAATCGAAAGATTTCCATAAACTCGAACCACTGATCTAAGGAGAGCCGCATGGTAAGGATTCAGGAGGCGGTGTATGTCGGAAACTATTGTATCCGTCTACGTTTTGATACTGGCGAGGAGGGAGTGGCCGACCTGGCCGAGGTGATTGGAAAATACAAAGAAGCTCGGTCTCTCCTTGATCAAGCTGAATTTGCGCGATTTTATCTTGACGAATGGCCGACCCTCGTATGGCCGTGCGGGTTCGATCTTTCGCCGGAAATGCTTTATGAGAGGGTGACCGGGAAGCGACCGGCATGGCTGGCAGACACTGTGCATGAGGACGAAAACCGGTATGAATCGGGTGAGACAAAATAGATGTCTGATACCCTGATCACAGTTCAGAACGTCTCAAAAAAATTCTGCCGTTCCCTCAAAAAATCTCTCTGGTATGGAATGCAGGATTTGGGGAGGGAAATTACCGGACGGCGGCATGGCGGTGAGGGGGAGTTGCGGTCGGAGGAGTTCTGGGCGGTCAAGGATGTGTCGTTTGAGTTGAAGCGGGGGGAATGTCTGGGGTTGATCGGCCCGAATGGGGCGGGGAAAAGTACCCTTTTAAAAATGCTCAACGGGCTGATCAAACCAGATGCCGGGCGGATCGAAATGCGTGGCAGGGTGGGGGCTTTGATCGAACTGGGGGCGGGATTTAACCCGGTTTTGACCGGACGCGAGAATGTTTATGTTAATGGGTCGGTGCTGGGTTTTTCTAAAGATGAAATCGATCGTAAGCTTGATGAAATTATAGCTTTTGC
>JAHYIW010000049.1 GCA_019429445.1 Desulfuromonadaceae bacterium | reverse complement strand
GAGTCCTTTTGCCTGGGGGCCAAAGGGGCCCCCCCCCCCGGCTCTCCCACCTTCTGTTCTTGCTGTGCCTCAGCCGCAAAAAAGGCGCAACAGCTGCGCATGAAATTGACAATGACAGCACAGTTGGTTTATTCTGCGCTGACGTTCAACCCGTTGAACCATTCAATCAGGAACCCACTCATGTTTCAACTGCCCAGGGGCAACCCGGTTAAAGAAAATCTCAACCCCGGAAAGATTAACCTGCCGGAGGCTTTTGCCAAACTGCATGTCGGTAACTTCACCGGATATCTGCGTTTTGATGCCACTGTTGGCACGGGGATCGTTATCTTTGCCAACGGCAAGCTGATCAGCTCACTGTTCAAGGAAGAAGGACGCCAGGTTGTCGCTTACGACGCGCTGACGCGCATCTTTAATCAAGCGCTTAAGGGGCGGGCGACGCTTAATATCTTTAAACTTTCGGCTGATCTGGCGCTGAGTATCCATGCTCTGTTGCACGGCGAAATGCTCTACCGTGCTCAGGACCTCAACATTATCGATATCCGCGGATTACTCAGCAAGGTCAAGACCGAGCGCATGACCGGTTGTCTGCGCATCTATACGGCTGACCGCACCGCGCTGATCTTTTATCGTGACGGCGATCCGTTGGGGTTCTTTCATGACGGCTCGACCGATATCGAGATGAGCGCCGACACCTCGATGTCAGTGGCGAGACTCCCCGGTGCCAAAGTGGATGTCCTGTCCACCAGCAAGGCGGCACTGGACGAACTGACCGACCTGATGGAATCGGCAAACTTGACGGAGTTGTGGATCAAGACCCGCGACGCCCTCGCCGCACAACGCCGCAGGGCGCAGGAAGAACAGCTGCAAAACTCGACGCAACAGACCGCGCAGCGCAAGGAACGCCTGCTCACCATGCTGAAAGAGACGGCGGGGCAACGCATCGGTAAAGTGGGTGCGTCGCTGGTAGAAAAGGAGTTTTCCAAAGCCGTCAACGGCAAGCTGGTTTTTAAAGAAGATGATTTCGAGAACTTTTTCTCGCAACTCTCCATCGGGGCCAAGCTGGTCGCCGGTCCGAGCACCGTCAAAGGAATGGTCAACGACATGCGACGCGGCATTAAACCCTTCCTGCACAGCTAATTGCAGATAATTGATAGCGGTAATATTGACCCCCTTGAGGAGAATCGTGCATGGATTGGTACATTATGCAGATCATGCTCTGGCTGATTGCCAGCCTGGTTTCATTCTACTTCAGTCTCGGTAACGCCCGCGTCTGGACGAGTATCTCGATAGGTTTTTTTCTTGTCCTCTTTGCCGAGGTGCTCCCCTCCGCCCTGCCGTTTTTACCCGGAACCGACATTTCGCACGTGGAGGCCATGGGGTATATTGTCGGCACCATCGCCATTTTGGTGATGAGTCACGGCTTTCAGGAATATTATATTTTCTCCCGCACCCTGGAGTTTGAGGGGAGCAAAACCTTTGTCTATCTCGGCGTTCTCGGGGTCATTGCCGGATCGGTGGCCTTTTTGCTGATCAACCCCGCGCCGACCGCCACGACGCTGCGCATTATCCGCATCGTCGGCCTGACGAACTGGGTCTTTTTATCCTTGATCAATATCGACCTGATTCGCAAAATTTATCTGCACATCAAAGACACGCCGATCGGGAAAGGCTTTGTCGCTTTCATCGTCGTCTTCGCGTCGATCTTTCTCTGGAAAGGGTCGGAACTCTATCTTGAAGTTTACGACCTGGTCAACCTGGCGGACAGCTACCCGTTCCGCTACCAGCTTTCGTTGATCGTCAGCAACCTGGGTAACCTGGCGGCAAGTATTTCGGTCGGTGCGACGTTTCTTTATCTGGCCAGGGCGATGCGCTGACCCTGACGGAGTGAAGGGTTGATGATGTATCCATTCTCTTTCATCATAACACTGATTGCCCTTGGCGGTTCGGCACTGCTGTCCGGCTGTGTTGCCCAGGCAACCTACGAGGCTGAGGTTGTAAAAACCGCGCAAGTTGAAGCCTCGCTGACCAGTCTTGAGCGCGACTACACCCTTGCTATCGCGCAACAGGAAAAGCTGGTTGCCAAAAATGCCGATCTGCAAACCCGTCTTGATGCCACCCTGCAAATTCAGTCAGAACTGAGCCGGGAGATTCTGCGCAGTCGTGCTGATGTAGACCGGCTGGAAAAGGTTCTGTCGGCACGCGGGGCGGAAACCGGGGCGATCATGACCGAACTGCGTCAGCGCATTGAAACCCTCGAAAAAGAAAAACAGGAACTGGTCCGCCAAAGTGAAGTGATCCAACGCACCCGTGAACATCGGCTCAAAGAGTTACAGGCAACGTATGATTCGCTGGTAACAAAGATGGAAGAAGAAATCACCCGTGGCGAAATCACCATTTCAGAGTTACAGGGGAAACTGACCCTGAATCTGGTCGAGCGAATTCTTTTTGATTCCGGTCAGGCGACGCTCAACACCGCCGGAGAAAAGGTTATCAAACGTCTCGGCGGGGTACTTAAATCGATTGAAGACAAAGTGATTATTGTTGAAGGGCACACCGACAACGTGCCGATCAGTCCACGCCTGAAAAAAATGTATGCCGACAATTGGGAACTCTCCGCGGCACGGGCGACCAACGTGGTGCGTTTTTTACAAAATGAAATCGGTATCGACGGCAACCGTCTGGCCGCCAGCGGCTACGGTCAGTTTCGCCCCCTGGCGAGCAACCTTACGGCTGAAGGGCGCGCCCAGAATCGCCGCATTCAAATTGTCTTTGCCCCGCTTGAACTGACCACCGTTAACGCCGAATAAGCGGACGACAAACAACTTGCACGCCTGATCACCAGTCTGTGGAAAAATTTGTTATAATGGGAACCTAACTTATGATGCACTCGCAAAAATTCGAAGGATGGCGACGCCATCACTTATCGCGGAGGTTCCCATGCATGTCGCCCGGTTCTGGCACGCGGAAGATAACAACCGTGTCCGCTGCCAGCTTTGTCGTCATTTCTGCCTGATTGCTCCCGGTAAACGTGGTCTCTGCCGCGTCCGCGAAAATGTTTCCGGCGAGCTGAAATCACTGGTTTACGGTCGCAGCGTAGCCAACGCCATCGATCCGGTTGAAAAGAAACCGCTTTTTCATTTTCACCCCGGATCACTCAGTTACTCGATTGCAACTGTCGGCTGTAGTTTCCGTTGCCTGCACTGCCAAAATCACCAGATCTCCCAATGGTCGATTGATCATGACGAGATCCCCGGCGAGTACCTCCCCCCGGTCGATGTGGCCAGACGGGCCCGTTCAGCCGACTGTCTCAGTATCTCTTACACCTATACTGAACCGACCATTTTTTATGAGTACGCCCATGACACCGCAATCCTCGCCCGCAAAGCGCAACTGAAAAATGTTTTTGTGACCAACGGCTATATCAGCGCCCCGGCCCTGGATGAAATTGCACCGTTTATAGACGCTGCCAATATCGACCTGAAAGGTTTTTCGGAAAAATTTTATCATCAGGTGGTTGGCGCCAAACTCTCCCAGGTCCTCGACAGTCTGCGCGCATACCGCAAACACGATATCTGGCTTGAAATCACTACCCTGATTATTCCCGGTAAAAATGACGACCTTGCTGAACTGCGCGACCTGGCCACGTTTATTTACGACGAGCTCGGCCCGCAAACACCGTGGCACGTCACCGCCTTTTACCCGACCTGGAAACTTCTCGATTCCCCGCCGACCCCGCCCGAAACCCTCACCCGCGTCAGGGATATCGGTCTTGAGGTTGGACTGCATTACGTCTACACCGGCAATATTCCAGGCAATGCCGGAGAAAACACCTGCTGTCCGCAATGCCATCGGGTGGTCATAGAGCGTCATGGCTTTTCCCTGCACAACATTCATCTGCACGGCGGATGCTGCGCCTACTGTGGAACCACGATCGACGGGGTCGGGCTGGATGATCTGGATGAGTCACTTTAAGCACGGATCGGAGTCGGCTCAATGAGCAATTCACGCCTGATTCTCCTCCCCGGACTGGCAGCCGATGAACGCATGTATGCACCGTTGCGCGCCACCGGAATCGACGTAGCAACGCCGCGGCTGCTGATCCCGTTCGACGGTGAAGTGCTGGGGGACTACGCCGGTCGCACCGCCGCCGAATTGGATGTGGGCGCGCACGACATCATCGGCGGGTCCTCGTTCGGCGGACTGGTTGCAGCGACGATTGCCCGCCAGCGGCCGGTCGCCGGGCTGGTGCTGATCGGCAGCACCTTTGGAGTAAGCGGACTCGGCACCGCCGGACGCCTGTTCGGCGGACTGCTGCATCTGCTCCCGTTTGCGCTGGTCAGTCGCGTCCTGACCTCCGACAAAGCGATGGCCAGGATGTTCGGCAGCGGCGCCCGTGAAGATTTCGCTATCGCCCGGACCATGTTTTATGACACCCCGCGACAGCTGATTGATCAGGGGAGCTGGATGTTGCGCACCTGCCGCGAAACAGCTCCGCCCGACTGTCCGGTCTTCGCCATTCACGGAGCACTGGACCGGGTGCTGTCTCCCCCTCCCATCGACTGCACCATCATCCCCGATGCCGGGCATGGCCTCCCCTTTACCCATCCCCGGCAGTTGGCTGACTTTCTGCGCACCGTACAGACAAAGCTCAAGTAACACGAATAATTTATTCGTAGCACAAAACGATTGACATCCCGCCACAGCCTCCTTATCATGTCGTCAAATTTCACCCTGCGGAGGTTTCATGTCCAAACGATTTGCAACCCTGTTGATACTCCTTCTCATTCCGGCTGCCGCCGCTGCCCACTTCGGCGTGACCCTGCCGTCGACCGACATCGTCATGGCCGGTGACAACCGCACCCTCAACGTGCAGGTCAAGTTTATCCACCCGACCGAAGGGCATTACATGGAGATGGAGCAACCGCGCCGTTTCGGGGTGTTGGTGCGCGGCCAGTCGCACGACCTGTTGCCAACCTTGTCAGCAACCCGGGGGCGCGGCGCCGAGCAACAGAAAGATTTTCACTTCTGGAGTGCAGACTACACCATCCAGCGCCCCGGAGATCATACCTTCTTCGTCGAACCCGCCCCCTACTGGGAAGCGGCGGAGGATCTGTTCATCGTCCACTACACCAAGGTTTGTGTCCATGCCCTCGGTCTGGAACAGGGGTGGAACGAACCGGTCGGACTTGAAACCGAAATTGTCCCGTTGACCCGCCCCTACGGACTCTGGAGCGGCAACCTGTTCAGCGGACAAGTGCTCCTCAAGGGAAAACCGGCTCCGCATGCCAGCGTCGAAGTCGAATATTTAAATGAGCGTGCGGTAGGCGGAACAATACATCCGCCGTCAGCCCCCTACGTGACGCAAGTCGTCACCGCAGATGGCAACGGCATCTTCCACTATGCCCTGCCCAAAGCCGGTTGGTGGGGATTTTCCGCACTGAGCGAGGCGGACTGGACGCTTAAACACGATGGCGTGGAAAAAGCGGTTGAAATCGGCGCGGTCTATTGGGTGCAGGCGCGTGATATTGACTGATTTTGACCTTGAATTGAACGCATGGTAACGAGGGAAGGAAGCCGATGAAATATCTGCTCTGCACCGTTCTTTTATGCGTGCTCTCAAGCGGCACGGCGCTTGCTCATAAGGTCAACATCTTTGCCTGGGTCGCGGCCGGAACGGTCTATTGTGAAACCTATTTTCCCGATGGTCGTCCGGTCAAAAGAGGCCAGATTATCGTCCTTGATGCCGAGGGCAATGAGTTGTTGACCGGTCGCACTGATGATGAGGGCCTGTTCAACTTTACAATAACCACACGTTCCGACCTGACGATTATTATCGACGCCAGCATGGGGCACAGAAATAGGATCATTTTAAAGAAGGGCGATCTGCAACCATGAATAAGCTGACTGAATTTCGTCGCACCCGCACTCTCACCCTGACCGGCATCTGCCTGCTGCTGACATTCTCCGTCGGACCAACCTTTGCCGCCACCAATCAGGAGCGCTGCACCGAAACGATCACCCGCCTGACCAATGAAAACAAAAAACTTTCCCATGACATTTTCCGCGCCGAAGCGAAAGTCAAGGCCCTGCGCGAGGCTGAGGATAAATTTGACCCGCTAGCGATTGTCGGTGGAATCGGCTGGATCGTCGGCATCTTCGGTGGAGTTGCCTGGCTTAAAAGTCGAAACAAAGGCTGATGCATATTTCTGACGGGGTGTTACCGACCAGCATGATCCTGGGCTGCTATGCGGGGAGTATGGTGCTCGCGGGATGGAGTGCCCGACGCATCAGCAACGACGAGCTACCGAAGGTTGCGGTCCTGACCGCGTCATTCTTTATCGCCTCACTGGTTCATGTGCCGCTCGGCCCGACCAGCGTCCATCTGCTGATTCCCGGTCTGGTCGGAGCGCTCCTCGGCCCAGCCGCGTTTCTCGCCATCGCCCTCGGGCTGCTCCTCCAGAGTCTCCTCTTCCAGTTCGGCGGACTCACTGCCCTCGGTGCCAACGCCTTGATGATGGGAATACCCGCCCTCTGTTGTGGCTTCTTGTTCCGCCACTTGAGGGGCACGACCAGGCGGCGCCATATCCTCGCCGGGGCGCTGGCCGGAGGGCTTGGCACCGTCGGCTCGGCGCTGCTGCTCGCCCTGCTGCTGGTCAGCGCCGGAGATGATTTTCTCGGCGTGGCCAAACTGGCGCTGGTCGCCCATCTTCCCGTCATTTTGATCGAAGGGACGGTCAGCGCCTTTGTCGTCTCTTTTCTCTACACAGTCAAGCCGGAACTGCTTCGACAACAGCCTTTCATCCCGTCGCAAAAGCTGAATGTATGACGACCGTTACCCCGCAGATTGTCCACCTTTCCTCAGCGCTGCTCCCGCTGCTCCTGATCTTCCCGATTGCGGCGCTGAGCGCGCTGCGCTGGGCACTGCGCACCACCGATGCCAACGGTGATCGCGAGGAACGCGACTGGTCGATCCCGGCAATCGATGCGACCGGTCGCGCCGATTCGTGCCTGCATCGTTGGGACGTGCGCTGCAAAATAGCCACACTGCTCCTGTTTGCCCTGCTGACCGTTTCCCTGACATCGTTATGGCCGACCCTCGCCGCCCTGCTGGTCAGTCTTGCCGCTATCTGGCTGGCGCGCCTGCCGTGGCGCAACGCCCTGCGCCGGGTCGCGGCGATGACCGGCTTTCTCAGCATGTTTCTGCTGATCATGCCGTTGACCGCCGTGACCCGCCCCGCCGACGTCGTACTGATCTTCGGGCAGCAGGACTGGTTCACTCTCAACCTGCGCGGACTGGAACTGGCGCTGCTGGTCAGTGCCAAGGCGATCGCCGTCGCCCTGCTGATGGAACCGTTGCTGGCGACCGCACCGCTGCCGCGAACGCTCGAAGGACTCAGTCGCCTCGGCGTCCCGCGCCAGATCACGTTGATGATTCTCCTTGCCCATCGCTACATTTTTGTCTTTCTTTACGAGGCGCGCCGCATGGCGACCGGAATGGAGGTGCGGGGGTTTTGCAAGCGCACCGATCTCGACACCGTCCGCAGCACCGGAAATTTTCTCGGCATGCTCTTCGTGCGCAGCTATGAACGCACCCAACGGGTCTACGCTGCGATGCTCGCTCGCGGCTTCAACGGCTCCTTCCCCGACCGTGAAGAATTCTCCCTGCGAGCGACCGACTGGTTGATCAGCGCACTCTGGTTGTTCCTCGGACTGGCCCTGCTCGCCATTGATCGGCTGTGGCCGACCGGCGCTCTGTAAGGGGGGATGATGCACGATCTGGCCCGCCATACCCCGCTGGAACCAGCAGGCAAACTGCTCTTCGATCTTGACGAAGTCGCCTATCATTACCCGAACGGCCACCCGGCCCTGGAGCGGATCAACCTGAAGATCGCCGCGGGAGATCGCATCGCCCTGGTCGGCCAGAACGGTTCGGGGAAATCAACCCTGGCACGTCTGCTGGCGGGGCTGCATCGCCCTTCCCACGGCAGCCTGCACTGGAAAGGAGAGCCCCACAGCGCTCCGCGCCCGAGTATCGGGCTGCTCTTTCAGGACCCTGATGACCAGCTCTTCTGCAATACCCTCTATGAAGACGTCGCCTTCGGCCCGCTTAATCAGGGGAGGGATCGGCAGGTTGTCGACCACCAGGTGCGCCGGGTACTCCATGAGGTGGGGCTGGCCGAGTTGATGTTCAAGGCCCCGCACCAGCTCAGCTACGGCCAGAAAAAACGGGCCGCTCTCGCCACGGTTCTGGCGATGGATCCCGAAGTCCTGATCCTCGATGAACCGACCGCCAATCTCGACCCTCGCCAGGAAGAGGTTTTCCTGCAACTGCTCAAGGATTTTCACGGCACCCTGATCTGCATCAGCCACGACCTGCTCTTCCTCTTCGAGCTCTGCCCGCGCGCCGTGGTCCTCGATCGGGGGCAGATCCACCACGACTACACCTTGCAGGAGCTCGTCGCCCAGCGCGACGCCCTGCGTGAGCACGGTCTCGACTTCTCTTTTCGCTTCGATCGCCGCATGCCGCCGTCCGATCTTCGCGGCAAAGACAGCGCATTGCCCGGCACCAGAGGCAGCACTGCCCCGGTCGTCGCGGCAGCACCGGCGGTGGCCACAGCACCACTGATCGAACTGCGCGACCTGACCTATAATTACCCTGACGGCACCCACGCGT
>JAHYIW010000048.1 GCA_019429445.1 Desulfuromonadaceae bacterium | reverse complement strand
AATTCCAAAACAAATGGAAAGCTGAAACACAGCAGACGGATGAATAAATTCATGGTGGCCCCCTCCGTAGGGGCACGGCGCGCCGCGCCCTGGTCCTCGTTATATTGGTATTATGTCCCCCGAAGCCAGATTTTCGTGCCACGCTTTCACCTTCTCGTTGGGTTATTTACCAACAATGTCCTCTTCACCCAAGTCCTCGGCAATCAGTCGAAACTGTTCCAGCGCGGCTTCTAAATCCGCGACAATCTCGGCCGCCAGCACACCCGGCTCCGGTAGATTATCCGAATCCTCCAGCGAATCGTCCTTGAGCCAGAAGACATCAAGGCTGGCTTTATCGCGGGCGATCAGATCGGTATAGTCGTAGCAACGCCAACGACCGGCAGGGTTGTCCTCGCTCCAGGTGCTGGTGCGTTGATTGAGATTGCCGGCATTGTAAAGGGTAACGAACTCATCCAGATCACTGCGCCCCAGAGAATTGGTTTTGAGGGTGAAGTGCATGTTGGTGCGCAGATCGTAGATCCACAGCTTTTTTGTCCAGGGTGTTTCGCTGGCCGGTTTGCGGTCGAAGAAGAACACGTTCGCTTTAACCCCCTGGGCGTAAAACAGGCCGGTGGGTAGACGCAACAGGGTGTGGACGTTGCATTCGTGCAGCAGCTTGCGGCGGATGGTCTCCCCGGCACCCCCTTCGAACAGTACGTTGTCCGGCACCACTACGGCGGCGCGGCCGTTCTGTTTAAGCAGGGTTTTGACGTGCTGGATGAAGTTCAACTGCTTGTTCGAGGTGGTCGCCCAGAAATCATCGCGTTCGATGATCTCCTTTTCCTTGGCTACCTTGCCGTCTTCGGCGACGATGGTGGTGCTGCTTTTCTTGCCGAAGGGTGGATTGGTCAGGATGATATCGTAGCGATCTCCCGGATCAGCCGCCAGAGAATCTCCCACCGCCAGGGGGAGGCGACTGCCGTTACCGCCGATACCGTGCAGCATCAGGTTCATGGCGCACAGACGCGCCGTGCTCTGCACCAGCTCGCAGCCCTGAAAGGTGCTTTCTTTAAGTTGCTTGAGCTCAACCTTGGTCATGTGGGGATGGTGCTGAACGATGTAATCCTGGGCAGCTAAAAGAAAACCGCCAGTGCCGCAGGCCGGATCACAGATGGTTTCTCCCGGTTTGGGAACAATCGCATCGACCATCGCCTGAATCAAAGGGCGCGGCGTGAAATACTGACCGGCACCGGATTTGGTGTCCTGGGCGTTCTTTTCCAGCAGCCCCTCATAGGCATCGCCCTTAACGTCGGCGCTCATCACCGACCAGTTTTCCTTGTCGATCAGGTCGACAATCAGGCGGCGCAGCTTGGCCGGATCCTGAAACTTGTTCTGCGACTTGGTGAAGATCAGCCCGAGCAGACCTTTTTCGTTACCGAGGTTTTCCAGGGTGTGGCGGTAATGGTCGAACAGCTCGTCACCGTCTTTGTTGATCAGCTTCGGCCAAGCCCATTCGGCAGGCACGGAACTCGGCTGGTTGTAGGGCGTTTTGGTGCGCTCGTCAGCCATTTTGAGAAACAGCAGATAGGTGAGCTGTTCGACGTAGTCGCCGTAGCTCATGCCATCGTCGCGCAGGACGTTACAGAAGTTCCAGAGTTTGCTGACAATTGCGGCTGGGGTCATAAGATTTAATCGTTGCTCCGATTGATGAGATTGACGATGACTTTAACGATGGTTTCTTTTTCTTCAGGTCGGCTTTCGGCAATGAGCAATGTCAGTGCCACCAGGGCGTTGTCGGCCAGGCGCTTGGAGCCGTCGGATCGATAGAGGATGCCGTTGCCGGCCAGAAAATAGATAAAGATGGCGGCGGCGATACGCTTGTTACCATCGCTGAAGGCGTGATTCTTGACCACGAAATAAAGCAGATTAGCGGCCTTTTCCTCGATACTCGGATAAAGTTCCTTGCCGTCGAAGGTCTGATAAATAGTGCCCAGGGCGCTCTTGAACCCTTGATCCTTCTCGATGCCGAACAGCCCGTCAAATTCCCCCTTCATGGCATGGACGATGCCGATCGCCTGTTCATAGTCGATGATGTGCAGCGTCTCGCGGGTTGTCTGCTCGATGGCCAGCGTCCCGTGGTCGTAGCGATCCAGGGTAGCCAAGGCGTAGGCGTAATCGGTGATGACCCGCAGCACATCCTTGCCGGTATCGTTGACCAGTTCCTGGGAGGACAGTGTCCGGGCCAGCAGATCAACGGTCTGGCGCAGCTCCTTGAATTTCGCCGCCTCTTCACGTAACCGTTGCTCATGGACGGTAAATCCCTTAACCAGATGGTCGCGTAAAATACGGGTGGCCCATTGGCGAAATTGAATTCCGGGCTTGGAATTGACGCGATAGCCGACGGAAATAATAACGTCCAGGCTGAAATATTCGATGATTCTTTGTACTTCACGCCCACCTTCAGTTTGAACTGTTGCATTTTTTGCAACAGTTGCCTCCCGCACCAATTCGCCACTATTGAAAATAGCGTTCAAATGCCTGGAAACTACAGATTTATCTCTCTGAAAAAGATCTGCCATCTGATTGAGGTTCAGCCAGACGGTCTCGCGGTCAAGCTGAACTTCAAGGCGGGTTGTTCCATCTTCGTCAGATTTATAAATGACAATTTCACTCATGCGGTTTCCCCCTCGCAGCAATCCGGTGGGACGAGTTGGCCGGAGAAGGCTTGTTTTAGGATGGATTGACGCAGGCGCTCGGCGCGGCGCAGGTTGGCATCGACTTGTGCTTCGGCCTTGGTGACGACGGAGAGGCGGCGTTCGACTTCGGCGACGATTTGGTGTTGTTCGGCGCGGGGGGGGAGAGGGATTGGTAATAACTCGACATCACCAACTCGCAGATGTTTGACACCAGAACCTACAGCAATTAAATCAATCCATCGTTTAACGACAGGAGATAAGAGAGACATAAGGAGATACGGTCCCAAAATCGCACAAGAAGGCCGCATCAACATCATTCTTTGTCCCATGCATAACTTGACATCGGGCGGGATGATGGCTGCCTCACCCATCGGTGCCTCGCGTGTGAAAAGAACATCGCCCGGTTGAGGTGGGCATCTTCTTGACCAGAATTCATATGTCGGTTGATCAATATAACGGATATCGTTGAACAAAAGCTTGCCGTCACGAATGTTGCTCGTCCTGACAAGCGGAATTCCGCCGTCAGTATAAGGCGCTGTCTTATTGTGGCAGTCAACAACCGTATCACAGGCTTGAAGAACACTCGCCCAAACCCACCCCACCGGCAACTCCGGCAAACCACTGGTATCCGGCGCAACCGGCTCTTTGTATTTCCCCCGCCCCTGCCATTTTTCCAGCCGTTCGGCCAAGATACGTTGAAGCAGTTCGGCACCGGTTTCCGTAGGGGCGGGTTTCAAACCCGCCCCTACGTTCGATGTCCGCCATTCTTCGGTGAGTTTGCCTTCGACGGCGGCTTTGAGGACGGCGGCTTTGTAGCGTTTGAGGTTGGCCTTGACGCGCTTGAGATTGGCGACGGCTTCGTCGAGGCGGGAGAATTGTTTTTCGATTTCCGCGACGATGCGGGTTTGTTGTGCCAGCGGGGCAAGAGGGATCTTTTGTTCTTTAAGGTACTTTGTTGAGACACGCTTTTGCCCAACGGCACCAGTCATATAGCGTTCGGCCACACCACGAAAGTTCTGGCTTGACACATAATAGTAAACGTACCGGGCCTCAACCCCTTCTTTGGGACGTAGCACATGGAATTCGGTTGATCCAAACCCATAACCGTTTATAACCTTGGGGACAACGGCCATTTTTCCGTTTTCCATGCAAGGAGTTATCTTTGCAAAAAGAACATCTCCTTGCTTAAAAGCAGTAAAACCTTTCTTGACCTCAGAGGCTGGTCGTTTTTGAGAGACATCAATTGATCCATCTCCTGCACCTACGGCAGGCATTGGGACAAAGGAAACCAAAAGGTCATCGGAAATTTCAGATTTATTCAGCCGAGGGTTTACATCGCAGACCTCATCAACCCTGGCGGATGTCCAGCCTTCTGGTAAACCTTCAGTATGCAAATTACTCACGCCGCCAACGCCTCATTCAAATTGATTTTTTGGTTCGATAGGGGCGGCTTTCAAACCCGCCCCTACAAGGTGGGTCATCACACCCGGCACGGATGATTTTCGTCATCATGCCATGTTATTGGATTGTCATTTATATATTGCCGAATCGCTTCTAATTCGCGTTCGTCACGGATAATCCGTTCGTAATAATTGCGTTGCCACACCGGCACGCCGGGGGTGTCACGCAGCTGGTTGATTCGCCGTGCGGAAAATGTTTTGAATCCGCGCACAATTTCCGACAATCCATGACGTTTCATTGGCATCACCGTAGGGGCGGGTTTCAAACCCGCCCTTACCTTCACACCACAACCCGCCCTTACCTTCACCGCCTCTACCTTCACGTCACAACCCGCCCCTACATCAACCGCCCCTGGTCGATCTGTGTGGGTCTCGCCGTGGAGCACAATAATCCCGTGGACGTGATTCGGCATGACCACAAATTCATCCAATTCGGCATGTGGGTAATGATGGGGCAAATTTTCCCAGACATCTAGAACAATCTGCCCGTTCGGGCTTAAAGCATTCATCCCATCGGCCACTTCACCGAAAAGACATTCACGCTGCCAGGCGCAGATCGTCACGAAATACGCCCCGGTGCGGGAATAATCATAATCGCGCAAGCGGATGGATCGCCGATGATGAATATCTGGATTGTAGGCCATATACCCTCCGCAGTCAGGGCGGGTCTCAAACCCGCCCCTACACACCCGCCTCAACCACATCACAACGAAATACCCCCGACGCGGGGACGAACACCGTAAGGGCGGGTTTCAAACCCGCCCCTACGCTGCCAACGCATCATTCAACTCAACCAGAATCTTGCTCAAATCATCCCCAAACAATTGCCAAACCTTCCCTATCCCACCCGCCTGCGCAAAGGGCGCATAATCAAAATCCTCCGTCTCAATCAGCAAATTGGCGGCAATATGGTCGCGGATCATCTCCAGCCAGTTGCGCTGTTCAGCGGTAAAACTCTTGCCACTCGCCTGCTGCTGTTCAACCCAGGCGCGGAAATTCACCTGCACCTTTTCGGGAAACGGCACCAGTTCATTATCCTGCTGCATGGCAAAACGCACCAGCGAGACCAGATCGGTCAGGATATGATTGCCTGCCGCGCCGCGCACCTTGCTTGCCTGCAATTTCTGGTAAGCGGCCCACAATTCATCCGGCACGCGCTTTTCCCACCCCTGCGGATGAGTCTGGTAGATGCGCAACTGCTCGACCTGGGCGACCAGCTTTTCTGCCAATTCGCGCACATCCTCAAAGCGCAGCCGCTGCTTGTAGGGTTTGCTGTACAGCACCTGCAAGGCGGTGATTTCATCTTTGTTGTCGGCGATGAACTGCTCGAAGGATGCGATCACGCTTTGGGCCTTTTCCTCGGTGAAACCGGCAAAAATAACCGTGTCGGGGCTGACCGTGTCGATGATCTGCTCGTTCTTCTTCTTGATGGCCAGCAGCAGATCCCGCAGGTTCGGATCGCACAGGGGCTTGGCCGCTTCGCTGATGAGTTGCGTTGCTGCCTTACGGATCTGTTTTTCATCCGGCTCCTGTTGTCCGGAGAGCTCTTGGGCGGCGGCAAGGTGCCGGTCCGGGTCGAGGGCGGCGACCAGATCGCCGGTCAGGGATTTTAAAGTTTTCCCGCCATTCAATTCCTGAACCTGGTGTTGTTCTGCCGGAGTGAGTTTCTTTTCCAAACGGGACAGACGTGCGGCGACGGATGATATCACATCGACCTCGGCATTGCCGAAGGCAACTGCCTGAAGCAGCTTTTCAAAGCTGACGTTCTTTTTGCGCTCCATCGGGCGTGAATCGGTCTGATCCTGTTCGCAGACTCCCACGGCATCGACAATGACGAAATGATCCTTGGTGACGGCATCGGGAGTGACGGCTTGCAGGTCGTTGTCGTTGATAATGCGTACCCCGCGCCCCTTCATCTGCTCGAAATAGGCGCGAGATTTGACGCTGCGCATGAAAAACACCACCTCAACCGCTTTGATGTCAGTGCCGGTGGCGATCATGTCGACGGTAACGACAATGCGGGGATTGTAGCTGTTGCGAAACGATGCAATCAGATCTTCCGGCTTGGCTCCGGTGGTGCGGTAGGTAATCTTCTGGGCAAAATCGTTCCCCTTACCGAACTCCTCACGCACGATCTTGACGATGTCCTCAGCGTGGGAATCATCTTTGGCGAAGATCAGGGTTTTGGGCACCTCGCTGCGGCCGGCGAAGATTTCGGTAAAGAGTTTATCGCGGTAGGTCTGGATGACCTTGCGGATCTGGTCGATGGCGACCACGTCCCGATCGAGCTGGTTGGGGTCGTACTGGAAATCGTCGTCGAGTTGTTCCCAACGCACGGCGCGCGTCTCCCGGTCGCGCTTGTCAACATAGTAGCCGGCTTCGACCTGACCGCCCCGTTCGGTGATGGCGGTTTTGATCCGATAGACATCGTAATTGACGTTGACCCCATCGGCCACGGCCTGTTCATGGCCGTACTCCATGACCAGATTCTGCTGAAAGAATCCGAAGGTTTGCTTGCTCGGTGTGGCAGTGAGGCCAATGAGAGAGGCGTCGAAATATTCCAGGACCTGCCGCCACAGGTTGTAGATGGAGCGATGGCACTCATCGGTGATGATGAGGTCGAAGGTTTCGATGGGAATCGTTGGGTTGTACTCGATGGGCTCGGGTTCGCGGATGAGCCCGCTGCCGCCGTTGATATTCTCTTCTTCCAGATCCTCGGGCAAATCGCGCCCCTTGAGGATGGAGTAGAGCCGTTGAATGGTGCAGATGCAGACGCGGGCGGTGGTGTCGATGGTGCTGGAGGTCAAACGCTGAACGATGTACTCCTCGCTGAACTTGAAGTTGTTGTAAGGCGATACATACTGCTGAAACTCCTTGAGGGTCTGCCGTCCGAGATTACCGCGATCAACCAGAAACAACACCCGCTTGGCTCCGGCGAATTTAATCAAACGATAGATGAAGCTGATGGCGGTAAAGGTTTTACCGCTGCCGGTGGCCATCTGAATGAGCGCCCGCAGTCGGTTAGCTCGCAAAGATTCTTCGAGATTGGTAATTGCTTTGATCTGCGCCGGCCATAGCCCCTCGGTGACAAGTTCGGGCATCTGTTGCAGGCGGGCGAGAAAACTTGCGCTGACAGACTCTGCCGCTAAGGACGCACCATCAAGATCAGAAGAGGTGCCGGTAAAAGCATAGGCAGCGGTAAGCCATGCGGCCAAAGTTTCCGGACGATGGAAGGCAAATACGCCACGCGAACGGGGATCGGGATCAAGACCGTTGGTGAAACGAGTTTCGACGCCTGTAGACTGATAAGAGAATGGCAACGGATGGTGCCAACAGGGCAAGCTGGAAGGTAGCCCCTTGGTGTATTTATCGGATTGGGTTTCGACGCCGGTTAAGGTGGTTCCGGTCTTTTTTGCTTCGATGACCCCTGCCGCTTTGCCGTCGACATACAGCAGATAATCGGCAAAGCCGTGACCGGGCAACGGAAATTCACGGATTGCCACACCCCGTCCCGCATGGATGTGCGCGGCACCGGCATCCTGCACCAGCCAACCGGCTTTGGTCAGCAGGGCATCAATTTGTTGGCGTGCTTCTTGTTCGGAAGGCGACATACGCCTCTCCTTGAAGTGTGGTCAGAAATCAATCAGAAGATATCGTCAATATACATTCACGAATATCCCCCAGAAAAACAAAAAACCAGACAGAACACCATAAGCATTCAGTCTGGCCCAGATTTATTAATTGTGATTGTCGTTCCTTCTCACTATCCCCTCCGGATGCAAAAGGCTGCTATTACCTCATCACCGACTGCGTTTGCCGTTATCATAATAAATGCAACCATATAGCATGACTGCTTATGATTCAATTTTTATCTTAGATACTCGTTTTATAGATTTCACACCCTCACCACCGGCAAACACTCCCAGCGCGTCGTATAGGCTGGTGACTTGAGATCCTGCTTCATGTACCAGTCTTTCTTCGGGCGCTGCCCGCCGAACCAGATCTTACCGATACCGGTGTTGTTGATGCTGTCGATAGCGAGCATCAGTCGATCAGCGGTGTCGGTATCCTCGGAGTGAGCAAACAGGGGGTATTGCAGCTGCTGTTCGGGGGTAAAGTCCCCCAGCATGACACCGGCCTTGGCGTAACGATGACCTTCTTTCCAGATCCGTTCAAACAGATTGGTGGCCATACCGGCCAGCTGCCGGGTATCGGAGGTTGGTTGAAAAAAACGACCGGTAGCGGCATTGCCGTAGTAGGGTGCGTTTTTATCAAAAGGGCTGGTGCGGATAAAAGCGGTGATGACGGTTGCCCGTTGTTTCTCTTTTCTGAGCTTTTCGGCGGCACGGGCGGCAAACTCACAGAGGGCCTGGCGGACCTGATTTTTGTCGCTGATCTTTTCGCCGAAGGAGCGGGAACAGACAATCTGCTTTTTCGCCGGGGTGATCTCTTCCAGATCCAGGCAGGATTCGCCGTTCAGCTCCATGAGGGTGCGCGCCATGACCACGGAGTATTGCTTGCGGACAAAGTGGGTATCCATGCGCGCCAACTGGCCGGCGGTGGTGATGCCGATGCGGGCGAGACTTTCCGTATGCCGCCGCCCAATCCCCCAGACTTCGGATACCGGGGTGATGTCGAGCAACCGCTGCCGGCGCTGTGGATCGGTCAAGTCCAACACGCCAGCGGTCTGTTTTAATTTT
>JAHYIW010000047.1 GCA_019429445.1 Desulfuromonadaceae bacterium | reverse complement strand
TACTGCGTTACGCCGGTTTTTCAGGACCTCGACCTACCTGATGTAGGCCTTCGCCCCTGAAAAACCACCAGGCCTTGTAGGACGAAATTTTTGCTTAGCCATCCCATGAGTTTTTGCGAGTGCATCATGAATATTCCATCAATGCGCGAAAATCTGCTGGCCCATGTTCGGCAGGTGGTGATCAAGATTGGCAGCGGGGTGATCTCCGCCAGCAACGGACTGGAAGATCGTCAGGTTGATGCGATTGCCGGTCAGGTTGTCGCCATGCGCCAGCGCGGATACAAGGTTGTCCTGGTCTCTTCTGGGGCTATTGCTGCAGGGAAGGGTGACCTCGGTATCACCGGTCGCCCGGCGACGATTCCGTTGCAACAGGCGGCTGCGGCTATCGGCCAAAGTCGGATGATGCAGGCCTACCGCGATGCTTTTTCCAAACGTGGGGTCAAGGTGGCGCAGATTCTGCTGACGCGCGATGATCTCGCCAACCGGCGCCGCTATCTTAATGCGCGCAATACCTTGATGACCCTGCTGGAGCACGACATTTTGCCGATTGTCAACGAAAACGATACGGTCGTCGTTGAAGAAATCCGCTGTGGCGATAACGATAATCTGTCGGCGATGGTGACCAATCTGGTGGAGGCGGATATGCTGACGATCATGTCCGATGTCGATGGCTTGTACGACAGTGATCCGCGTTTAAATTCTGGTGCCAGGCTGATTCCGCTGGTTGAACAGGTCACTGCAAAGATCGAGGGTTGTGCCGGGGGCAGCGTGACCCAACATGGCACCGGCGGGATGGAGACCAAGATCAAGGCGGCCAAGCGTGCGGCCCTCAATGGGGTCGGTACGGCGATTGTCAATGGCCGTCGAGAGCAGATTCTCGACCGGCTTTTTTCCGGCGAAGAAGTCGGGACTTATTTTCTGCCTGCCGGTAATCCGATGGCGACAAGGAAACATTGGCTGGCGTTTACCACCAAGCCGCGCGGCAAACTGCATCTTGATCGCGGGGCCTGTACCGCACTGGTGGAACGCGGCAAAAGCTTGCTCCCTTCGGGGGTTGCCAGGGTCGAAGGAAGCTTCGATCGTGGTGATGCGGTACGCCTGATCGATCCGGACGGGGTTGAATTCGCCAAAGGGGTCATCAACTACGCGTTGCCGGAGATGCTGAAGATTATCGGCAAAAAAAGTACTGAAATCGAGGCCGTGCTGGGGTACAAATATGGCGATGAAGTGATTCATCGAGACAATATGGTATTGAAAGACCGTAGCGAGGAGTAATCCCATGAGTATCGCTGTTGAGATGCGTCAACTGGCGCTGGAGGCAAAGGCCGCCGCGCGAGTTCTGGCAAACCTTTCCTCTCAGGTAAAAAATGATCTGCTTAACAATATGGCCGCTGCCCTCGAAGCCGCAACGGATCAGCTGGCTGGTGAGAATGCAAAGGATCTGGCGGTCGGGCGTGACAAAGGGCTGTCGAGTGCGCTGCTCGACCGTTTAACGCTCGACACCCAACGGATCCGGGCGATGGCGAACGGTTTGCGCGAGGTGGCCGCGCTTCCCGATCCGGTGGGCGAGGTGGCGCAGCTGTCGCGCCGACCGAATGGGCTGCAAGTTGGTCGCATGAGAATCCCTCTCGGAGTGATCGGGATTGTCTATGAGTCACGGCCAAACGTCACTGCCGACGCTGCCGGTCTCTGTTTGAAGAGCGGCAATGCCGTTATTCTGCGCGGTGGTTCCGAGGCGATTCACTCCAATCGCGCGATCGGCACAATTTTGCGTGCCGAACTGGAGCGCATGGGGGTGCCGACCGGAGCGATTCAGGTGGTGACGACGACCGATCGTGAGGCGGTGACCGAACTGCTCAAACTGGAAGACGAAATTGATTTGATTATTCCGCGCGGTGGCGAAAGTCTGATTCGTTTTGTCAGTGAACATTCGCGCATTCCGGTGATCAAGCACTACAAGGGGGTTTGTCACATTTTCGTTGATCAATCGGCAGATCAGGACATGGCCGAGAACATCTGCGTCAACGCCAAGGTGCAACGTCCCGGTGTCTGCAACGCAATGGAAACATTGTTGATCGATCAGGCGATTGCCGCAGAATTCGTTCCCCGGATTGTTGCACGATTGATTCAAGAAGGGGTCGAATTGCGTGGTTGTGAGGTGACGCGGGGGTTTGCCCCCGAGATCAAGGCGGCGACTGAAGAGGACTGGGACGCGGAATATCTCGACCTGATTCTGGCGGTGAAGGTGGTCGCCGATCTGGACGCCGCGCTTGATCATATTGCCCGCTATACATCGTTGCACACCGAGTCGATTGTGACGTGCGACTACGCCAACGCCCAGCGCTTTATCCGTGAAGTCAATTCGAGCGTTGCGATGGTCAATGCCTCGACCCGTTTCTCTGACGGTAATCAGTTCGGACTCGGAGCCGAGATCGGGATTTCGACGACCAAACTCCATGCGTTCGGACCGATGGGGCTGGAAGATTTAACGACGCGCAAATTTATTGTCTTTGGAGATGGTCAGGTGCGGAGTTGACAGAGGGCGGGCAATGAAGCGCTTGGGCATTCTCGGCGGGACCTTTAATCCGGTCCACAACGGGCATCTGCTGATCGCCGAAGCCATGCGGCAACGGTGCGATCTGGATAACGTATTATTTATTCCAGCGGCCGCTCCGCCACACAAAAAATTGCCACGCGAAGTCAGCTATGCAGATCGGGCGGCAATGGTCGCCGCCGCAATTGCCAACCATCCCGCTTTCATGCTTTCCGATATTGAACTCAAACGCCCCGGAAAGAGCTATTCTGTCGATACCTTGCGGCAGTTGCGCGACGCTTATCCGCAGGCGGAGCGGTTTTTTTTGATCGGCATGGATTCGTTTTGTGATCTTGCCACCTGGTGGGAATATCGACAAATTTTTGCCCTTGCGCACCTGGTGGTCGCCGCCCGTCCCGGGGTCGTTTGCGCCGATCTCAAAGAACGGCTTCCCGTTGCGGTCAGGGGTGAGTTCTGTTATGATGCATCGACTTGCGACTTGTGCCATCAAAGTGGCAACCGGGTGATTTTGCTTTCTGATACTGCCAGCACCGTCTCATCGAGTACCATTCGGGCCCGGCTGGTTGCAGGAGAGCCAATCACCGGAATGGTTCCTGCCCCGGTCGCCGAGTATATTGCGGCCCACAATCTCTATGTGTAAATGAGGATAAAGGGAGATTCACCCCATTGACGACTGAAGAACGAGCGCTTCTTTGTGCTGGCTATGCTCTGGAAAAAAAAGCACTGGACCTGAAATTACTTGATGTCCGTGGTCTTTCATCCCTCACCGATTATTTGCTGATCGTTTCCGGGCGCTCCGACCGGCAAGTTGAAGCGATCGCCACGGGCATCGAACTGGGCTTGAAAAAAGAGCACGGCATTACTCCGCTGGCGAGTGAGGGGCTGCGGGAAGGACGCTGGGCGCTCCTTGACTACGGAGACATCATGGTGCATGTTTTTCAGGAACCGGTGCGGGTATTTTACGATCTCGACGGGCTTTGGAGTGAGGCCCCGCTGGTTGCATTGCCCGATACCGAAACAACGTCGCGTTGAAACTGCGTTTGACGTGTGTTGGTAAACTGGCGGAGAGCTTCACGCGTGACGGGGTCGCTGAGTATGCGCAACGCGTTAAACGTTATTTTCCGTTACAGATTGATGAGCACAAAGAAGAAAAAGGGGGAAAGAAGGCCGATCCCCGCTATATTCGGGAGTGTGAGGGGGCGCGACTGCTGGCAAAAATTCCGCCGGAGGCGACGGTTGTGGTCCTTGATGAGAACGGGCGTCAACAGCGTTCAACGGAGCTGGCCGACTGGATGGAAAAACAGATGAGCGCCGGGACCGGTGAGATCGTCTGGGTGATTGGCGGCGCCTACGGTCTGAGTGACGCGGTCAAGGCGCGCGCCAACCTGCTGCTGTCGCTGTCGGCCATGACCCTGCCCCATCAACTGGTCAGACTGTTGTTGCTGGAGCAGCTTTATCGGTCATTGACGATCATTCGCCATGAACCGTACCACAACCCCTGATTCGACGGGGCCAAATGCCCGCATCTGGAGCTGAACGCGATGGAGAAAAGCGCGAACTATAAAAAAAATTTACTGACAATGCGCCGTGACGTAATGCGCGAGATCAGTGGCAATACGCAGGCTGCGCGGGAAATGGCGCAGGGGGATGTCCCTGATATTGGTGATATGTCGTGTGCGACGTACGAACGTGATGTACTCCTGAATCTGAGTGAAGTACAGCGCCAGAAAGTGCGCGATATTGATGCGGCACTGGCGCGGCTGGAGCAGGGGGAATATGGTGTTTGTCTTGGTTGCGGAGAAGAAATTCCGCAGAAACGCATGGAAGTACGTCCCTTCTCGCGCTACTGTGTTGAATGTAAAACGGAAGTCGAGAGATTCGGCGAATAATTTAATGACCGCCTGATGTGCGGCTACCTGGGAGCTGACCATGACACTAATGGCCTTTCTGTTGATGATCATCCTTTTTCTGACGTTCTTCATCTACTTTGCCGGGATGAATCCTCAGGATATTACGATCTTTTATTTCGGCGATCAGAGCCTGACAACCTCGGTGGCGATTATGGTGGTTGGCTGCGTCCTGTTTGGCCTGGTGATCGGCTACGCGGCGCACCTTTACGGGGTTGTCCTCTACTGGGCCAGGCATGCCAAACAGGATCGTCAGGACAAAAAAGCGCGCGAAGTCGGTTCAGTGTATCGGGACGGCGTCAATCGCTTGCTCGCCGGTGATCTGAAAAAGGCCCAGACCCTGCTCCAGCGTGCGCTTGAACGCGATCCCGGCAGGGTCGAAAGTTATATTGCTCTGGCCAATCTGGCCATTCAGGAAGGAAACCCCCAGGAAGGGATCAATCTGCTGATCAAGGCCAAGACGGTCGATCCGAAAAGTATGGAGGTCCTGTTCAAGCTGGCGAGCACCTACGAGGAGCTCGACCGCAATGACGAGGCCATCGAGGTCTGGCAGAGCATTCTCCTGGTCGAAGGAGATAATCGTAAGGCTTTGCGCGCGCTGCGCAATTTGCAGATCAAACATGGTCTCTGGAATGAGGCGCTGAAACTGCAGCGTAAAGTCATGAAAGCAGGTCCGGGGAAGAACCGTCTGGCGGAGGAGCAGGCGCTGTTACGGCATCTGCGTTACGAACTGGCGCGGCAGGCACTGGACTCAGGCGAGCAGGAACAGGCCAAAAAAGAGTTCAAGGAAATCATCAAGGAAGACGGGAAATTTGTTCCGGCACGGGTTTCACTGGGAGATGCTTACCGCAAGATGGGGCGACCGGATGATGCTTTTGCCACCTGGCGAAGCGCCTACCTGGCCCTTGGAAAGAGTATTTTTCTGTCGCGGATTGAAGATCTTTATATGGACGCCGAGGATCCGTCGACACTCCTCGACTTTTACCGGAATTTGGCCAACGAGTTCCCCGACGATCTGCTGATCTGCCTGTTTTTTGGCAAGTTCTGTCTGCGTCTGGAGATGGTTGATGAGGCGATGGAACAACTTGGCCTGGTTGAAAGTGCCGGGATCGACACCCCGCAGTTGCATCAATTGCTGGCGGAAGTCCATCGGCGGCGCAATCGCGCCGATGAAGCGATCAACGAGTATCAGCTGGCACTCGGTATCGACAATCGTCTGCGCCTCGATTATCTCTGCGAAGAATGTGATGCGTCAACTCCGGAATGGCAGAGCCGTTGTCCGGCGTGCGGTCACTGGGGAACCTACGGCCTGGCTGGCCGTGCCCTCCTGCGTGAGGCCAAAGCATTACAGGTTAGTGAAATCTATCACGGGGAACGTCACTAATTATGCACCGTCGGGGCGGAAAACCGGTCGCGTTGGTGATCCTTGACGGTTGGGGGCTCAATCCAGGTCGTGAGCATAACGCCGTCGCATTAGCCGCAACACCACACCTCGATCGCTTGCAGCGCGACTACCCGACGGCCCGTGCCGGTGCCTCGGGGGCAGCGGTCGGTCTGCCTGCCGGGCAGATGGGGAACTCCGAAGTCGGCCACCTCAATATCGGTGCCGGTCGTGTTGTCTATCAGGAACTAACCCGGATCAGCAAAAGTATTGGCGACGGCGATTTTTTTACCAATAGCGTGTTGGTTGCGGCCCTGACCCGATTACGCGAAAGTGGCGGCAAACTTCACCTTCTCGGGCTCCTTTCCGACGGCGGGGTTCATTCCCATAATACCCATCTCTATGCGCTGCTGGAACTGGCGCGTCGCTGCGGAATTACCGCTGTGTGTGTCCATCCATTCCTCGATGGTCGCGATACGCCGCCGAAAAGTGGCGCAGGTTTTTTACAGGAACTCGAGGCTGAGTTGCAGCGGATTGGTGTGGGTCGGATCGCGACGGTTAGCGGGCGCTTCTATGCAATGGATCGGGATAACCGCTGGGATCGCGTGGCACGTGCGTACCGGGCACTGGTTGCCGCTGAGGGGATTCCGGCAGCATCAAGCCGCGACGCCATTACCAGTGCCTATGCGGCCGACCAGTATGATGAATTCGTTGAACCGCGCGTCATTCTGGGCACCAATGAGCCCCCCGGCACGATTGATGACGGGGATGCGGTGATCTTTTTCAATTTCCGCTCAGATCGCGCTCGCGAACTCACCCGTGCGCTGACTGCGGTCACTTTTGATGGTTTTAAACGGGAGAAAGTTCCCCAACTGACAGCGTACGTCTGTCTGACTGAATATGATGAAACGTTCGACCTGCCGATCGCTTTTCCGCCTGAAAATTATCCGCAGATCCTTGGTGAGGTTGTGGCCAACGCTGGATTAAAACAGCTGCGGATCGCCGAAACCGAGAAATACGCCCATGTGACCTTTTTCTTTAACGGTGGTCGTGAAGAGCTCTTCCGGGGCGAAGATCGCGCCCTGATTCCATCCCCCCGGGAGGTTGCCACCTACGACCTGAAACCGGAAATGAGCGCTTATGAAGTGACTGCGGAAGTTGAAAAACGCGTTGCCTCGGGGATTTATGATCTGATTGTTTTGAATTTCGCCAATCCTGACATGGTCGGTCATACCGGTGTCGAGTCCGCAGCGATTCGCGCCATGGAAACTGTTGACGAGTGTGTTGGCCGGGTCGTCGCCGCGGTTCTTGCTGTTGGCGGGAGTCTGTTGCTGACCGCTGACCATGGCAACTGCGAACAGATGGCCGATGCGAACGGTCAGCCGCATACCGCGCATACCACCAATCCTGCTCCGGTAATTCTGGTGGGTGCCAATTTGCGCACGGCACAGGTGCGTGAGGGGATTCTGGCCGATATCGCGCCAACCCTCCTCGAACTCCTCGGTTTGCAGCAACCAGCGGAAATGACCGGCACCAGTCTGCTCCAATAAACGCTTTATATCATTTGACAGGAGGGGCGGTGACGATTACCGGGTGGCTGCACTTTGAGTTGACCGGTTTGTTTGACCTGCTGCTGCCGCCGCTCTGCCTGGCATGTCGGCAACGCGGTGCAGTTGATCGCACCACAATGCTCTGTGCCGAATGTCGCCAGGAGCTGCCCCGCTACCTTGGTGCCCGCTGCCGTTGTTGTGCACTCCCCTTTGCCGCCGCCGCAGGCACCCACTTCTGCGCCGGTTGTTTGCGCCACCCCCCCGCGTTCAGCCAGATTTATTTCCACGGTATTTACACACATCTGTTGCGCGATGTTATCCACCGTTTCAAATATCAGGAAGACATATCTCTGGCCCGGCCATTGGGACGATTGCTGCTGTCCACCGTCGGGGAAGATATCGATATGTTTCGTCCCGAGGTGATTGTTCCGGTGCCGTTGCACACCGCCCGCATACGCCAGCGCTGCTACAATCAGGCACTGCTGGTGGCGCGCGAGCTGGCACGCAACAGCCGCTGCCCGGTGCCGTTGCAGGCGTTACGGCGGATCAGACCGACCCTCTCGCAACAGGGGCTGCCAGCAGCCACGCGCCGCAAAAACGTGCGCGGAGCATTTGCTGCGGATGGTCAGCACGTTGATGGCAAACGGGTGCTGCTGGTTGACGATGTCATGACCACCGGAGCCACCCTCAACGAATGCGCGCGTACCTTGCGCCAGGCCGGGGCGCAGCAGGTCGCGGCGGCAGTCGTTGCCCGGGTTGATCGCGAACCGGCGCTGATCTTTGAGTAACGGCGGCGTTATTCCGGCATGTTCGGGATCGTGGTCGTTTCCCCGAGATGATTTTTGAGGGTGTATTCCGTGGCGTTTTCCCCCTGTATGTAGTAATCGGGCAGCAGTGGAATCTTGCCGATGTTGGTGGCGATAACATACATCGGCTGGGCGAGGCCGGTGGTGTGGCCGCGCAGGGCATCGCGAATCAGTTCGGCCCCTTTTTCGACCGGGGTACGGAAGTGATCGATACCGGGAGCCGGTTCGCAATAGAAGACGTAAGAGGGTTTGATCCGCACCGTCAGCAATTTCTGGTGCAGCTCCCGAAAGGTCTCCACATCGTCGTTGATCCCCTTGAGCAGCACCGCCTGATTGCCGACATTCACGCCACAACCAAGCAGATCATACACCGCCCGCGCCGTCTCCTCGGTCAACTCCTTGGGATGATTGCACTGGGTATTGATCCAGCTCGGCACGCGGTGATAACCGCCGAGGATTTTCAGTAGTGCCGGGGTCATCCGCTGCTCAACGTCGATGTCGTCTCCTCGTGCCTTTGCGTCTTTCTCAAGAGCCTTCAGGGAATTAAGTACATAGGGTAACCCCCCGGCTTTGCCGGGGGACAGTAAAAGTTTGACAGTTCCGGGAGAAAATGAAAGCCTCCCGTTCGTGAACCGCTCAAAGTTCTTGGAAAAGGAGGCTTTCGATGAACAGCAAACAAACTCTATGTCATACGAGTTGGGACTGCAAGTATCACGTCGTCTGGATACCGAAATGTCGTTGCAAAGCGATAAGACGGTGCAAGCCTTCTAAGTGTAACAGTTTAGTCCCCTTTGCATGTGCCGACGCAAGCATGCCACGAGATTGCCGGGGCGTGCTCGCTCCGGATCCGCACTGCTCAAATCTGAAACCATTTACTGCCGTGGAGTTTTCTTCTGCCGA
>JAHYIW010000046.1 GCA_019429445.1 Desulfuromonadaceae bacterium | reverse complement strand
ACCGAGGTCCTGATGCTCGCCGGTTATGATGTTAAAAAGGCCGAAGTGCACGGGATGGCGCAGCGTGGCGGGAGCGTAGTTTCGCATGTCCGTTTCGGGAGCAAAGTTCATTCGGCGATTATTCCGGAAGGGGAGGCGGATATTCTCTTCGGTTTCGAGCTGCTTGAAACTTACCGTTGTCTCCCTTTGCTCGGAGCAAACGGGAAGGTGCTGGCCAACGATCTGAAAATTATGCCGCTGCCGGTGGCTATCGGTAAAGAGCAGTATCCGGCCAGACTGGCTGAAAAAATTATTGCACAGGTACCGCAGAGCCGGATAGTCAACGGTTTGCAACTGGCGATCCAGGCCGGTAATGACCGCACTGTTAATACCGTCTTGCTCGGTACGCTGGCCACGCTTCTCGATATCGATTTGGACCTGTGGCGGCAGGCCATCAAGAAACTGGTGCCGGAGAAGTTTTGCGCAGTCAACCTCAAAGCCTTTGAATCAGGTTTAACTGTTGGCTTTTAACTACATGATTTTTAACATTTATCTCCAGGGGAATGGATCATGATCTGGAATGACGATTTTGAAACTTTACCACGGGAAGCCATTGCCTCGCTGCAACTGAAACGGTTAAAACAGACGCTCGACCGGGTCAGTGTCGCCGTCCCGCTTTATCAGGAGAAATTCAGCGCGGCCAAAATTGGAATGGCGCAGATCAAGTCCCTCGACGATTTGCGGCGCTTGCCGTTCACACTCAAACAGGATTTGCGTGACAACTATCCTTACGGGATGTTTGCCGTCCCGCTCGATGAAATTGTTCGCATCCATGCTTCTTCCGGGACGACCGGCAAGCCGACCGTTGTCGGTTACACCAGACGTGATATCGATATCTGGGCAGAGCTGATGGCCCGAGCCTTTGTCGCCGCCGGTTCCCATCGTGGCGATGTGATCCATAATGCTTACGGCTACGGTCTTTTTACCGGTGGGCTAGGGGCCCATTACGGTGCAGAACGGCTCGGCGCTTCCGTCATTCCGATGTCGGGAGGCAATACCAAAAAGCAGATCATGATCATGAAGGACTTCGGTTCAACAGTATTGACCTGTACACCGTCTTATGCTCTCTATCTGGCCGAGGCGGCGTTGGAAGAGGGGGTTGATATTCGCAAGCTTCCGCTGCGTATTGGCATCCATGGTGCTGAACCATGGAGTGAGCAGATGCGTAGCGAGATTGAAGAAAAACTCGGAATTAAAGCGATGGATATCTACGGTCTGTCCGAAATCCTTGGGCCAGGCGTCGCCATTGAATGCGTTGAGGAACAGCACGGCCTGCATATCTGGGAAGATCATTTCATCCCCGAAATCATCAATCCGGAAACAGGTGAACCCGTTCCGGCCGGGGAAAAGGGGGAATTGGTCATTACTACCATCACCAAAGAGGGGATCCCGTTGATCCGCTACCGAACCCGCGATATTACGCGCTTGATCGTCGAGCCCTGCACCTGTGGTCGCACTCATGTGCGCCTCGAACGCATGAGTGGTCGAAGTGATGACATGCTGATTATCCGCGGGGTCAATGTCTTTCCATCACAAATTGAAAGTGTTCTTTTTTCGATCGAAGGGATTGAACCACACTATCAGCTGATCGTTGATCGGGCGGATAACCTGGATACTCTTGAAGTGCAGGTTGAGGTTAATGAACAAACGTTTTCCGATGAAATCAAGGTTTTGCAAAAGCTCAGTCATCATATTACCAAGGATATCAAGGATTTACTCGGAGTAACCTGCAAGGTCCGCCTGGTGGAGCCGAAGTCGATTGCCCGCAGTGAAGGAAAAGCGCAGCGCGTAATCGATAAGCGACTCGATAAATAATAAGGATAAGGAGCAGCTGATGAAAGTTGAACAGATTTCTATCTTTATCGAGAACAAATCGGGGCGCCTCGCCGAAGTGTCCCGGGTGCTGGGCGACTCTGGCATTAATATCCGTGCACTGTCTCTTGCTGACACCTCCGATTTCGGCATTCTGCGTCTGATCGTCGATCAGACCGACAAAGCCAAGACGTTCCTCAAAGAACACGGTTTCACCGTCAACAAGACAGAGGTCGTTGCAGTCGAAGTTCCCGATCGCCCCAAAGGGCTTTGCGGAATCCTTGAAATTCTTGATGCGCATAAAATCAATGTCGAATATATGTACGCCTATGTTGAGCGCAGCAACAGCAATGCGATCATTATCTTCCGTTTTGATCAGGTTGAAGCCGCGATCAAGGTTCTGACCGCAAATGATGTCGTCGTCCTCAAGGGCGAGCGCATCTATACGTTGTAAGGCTTGATCGATATGCCGTTGACCAAAGCACACACCTACGGGCTCGATAACCGGATATGGGATCCCGTGCATGAATGCATGGAGCGCGAGGAACTGCGCAAGTTGCAGTTTGAACGACTGCAAACGACGCTGCATCGCGCTTATCACAAGGTGCCGTGCTATCAAAAGAAATTCCAGGAAGCAAAGATCACTCCGGAAGATGTGCGGTCACTGGATGACTTGTCCATCCTGCCATTTACCACCAAAGAAGATCTGCGTGTGAACTATCCCTACGGCATGTTCGCGGTACCAATGCGCGATGTCGTCCGGATTCATTCTTCCTCGGGCACCACCGGCAAACCGACCGTGGTTGGCTATTCGCGCAATGACCTGAATACCTGGACAGAACTGGTGGCGCGTTTTATGACCGCCGCCGGGGTGGTTGAAGATGATATTGTGCACATTGCCTTCGGCTACGGACTTTTCACCGGTGCTTTTGGGCTGCACTATGGTGCTGAACGGATTGGTGCCTCGGTCATTCCGATGTCGAGTGGTAATACCGACAAACAGCTGATGATCATGCAGGACTATAAGTCGTCGGTGCTGGTATGTACACCTTCATATGCGCTGACCATGGTTGACCGGATGGAAACTCTGGGAATCGACCCCAAACAGCTCGACCTGCGCGTCGGTCTGTTTGGGGCAGAACCGTGGAGTGAAGAGATGCGCCGGGAGCTGGAAACCCGGCTTGACATTATTGCGACCGATAATTACGGCATGTCGGAGATCATGGGGCCAGGAGTCTCGGGAGATTGCCTTTACCGCAACGGCATGCATATTTCTGAAGATCATTTCATTGCCGAAATCATCGATCCTGAAACCGGAGCGGCATTGCCTGCAGGGGAAACCGGAGAACTGGTGCTGACCAACATCACCAAAGAAGCACTGCCAATCATCCGTTATCGCACCCGTGATATTACCTGTCTGGATTATTCTCCATGTCCCTGTGGCCGGACGACAGTGAGAATGGCAAAGACCATGGGGCGTTCCGACGATATGTTGATCATCAAAGGTGTCAACGTTTTTCCGACCCAGATTGAGGAAGTACTTTTTCAGGCAGAAGGGATCGAACCGCATTATCAGCTGATCGTTGAGCGGGTCAATAATATGGATACGCTTGAAGTTCAGGTCGAGGTCAACGAGAAAATCTTCTTCGATGAAATGAAAAGGCAGCGCGCGTTTGTGAACCAGATGGAAAAACAACTTGCCTCGGCACTCGGCTTAAGCGCCAAGGTCAAGCTGGTAGAGCCGTCGTCCATGCCACGCCATGAGGGGAAGGCACAGCGTGTCATCGACCGCCGCAAGATATAGATAAGCACCTGTTTCTCCTTGACTTAAATAACATGTTACAGCATAATTACAAACGTTGAATTAACGGGGCGTAGCGCAGCCTGGTAGCGCACTTGACTGGGGGTCAAGTGGTCGGAGGTTCGAATCCTCTCGCCCCGACCATATCAAATAAAAACGGTCTTGACTTCGGTTGAGACCGTTTTTTTTTGAACAGGGCACAGGCGATACCCGATTTAGCGGATGCGATGGCAGCACCCGCCAAGTTGCAGGATTAAACGTTACGTCGCATAAGATATATTATGTAAACTTTGAGAATTATAAAAAATCATCAACAGAGAATCATCCAACACTTGCCAATTCCAGACGCGTCCCCCAGCGTTGCATCAGAACCACCCGCAAATCGCGAAAGCGGTCTGAACTGAAAAACTCCGGGTCTTCCGCCAAGGCGAAAGCATCCTGTCGAGCTTCCTCAAGCACCCGACCATCGGTAAGAAGATTCGCAACCCGAAAGTCAGGGATCCCTGATTGACGCGTGCCAAGGAATTCTCCGGGACCGCGAATCGCAAGATCCTCCTCGGCGATCTTAAAACCGTCAGTCGTCGCCACCATCACTGCCAAACGTTGTTGGCCCTCTGCACTGCACTGCGCCGAGCGAATCAGCACACAGGTGCCACCGCCTTCACCACGGCCAATGCGTCCCCGCAGCTGATGCAGTTGAGCCAAACCAAAACGCTCGGCATGTTCGACGACCATTACTGTCGCATTCGGCACATCAATGCCGACTTCGATGACCGTGGTTGAAACCATTATATCGATCGTGCGCGCCTTGAATTCGCGCATGATTTCTTCCTTTTCATCGGCTTTCATGCGTCCATGCAATAAGCCTATGCGATAATCAGGAAAAATTTGTTGTAACGTAGCAGCAGCATCGGTCGCCGCCAACAGATCACTGTTTTCCGATTCCTCTATCAACGGGTACACCACGTACGCCTGACGCCCGGCTTGCAGCGCACGGGCAATGATCTGATGTGCCTGGTCACGGGCTGAATCAAAGAGTACCCGAGTCTTCACAGGCGTTCGTCCAGGGGGCATTTCGTCGATCACCGAAAGCGCCAGATCCCCATAGAGGGTCAATGCCAGGGTGCGCGGAATCGGCGTCGCGGTCATCACCAGAATGTCAGGATTACGTTCCGGGCATTCCACCGTTGCCCCCTTCTTGCGCAGTTGATTGCGTTGTTTGACTCCAAAGCGATGTTGTTCATCGACTACCCCCAACCCCAGTCGATTGAAGATCACGTCCTCCTGCAAAACAGCGTGGGTCCCGACGAGAAGATCGATTTCACCGGCAGCCAGTCGTGACAACAGTTCACTCCGGTTCTTCCTGCTTGTCGATCCTGACAGGAACGCAATTTCCAGCCCCAGCTCCTTGAACCAGCCGCGATAATTCAAATAATGCTGCTCCGCGAGGATTTCAGTCGGTGCGACAACGGCCACCTGGGTTTCGTTTTCAATCGCAATCAACGCCGCCATCAGCGCAACGATGGTCTTGCCACTGCCGACATCCCCCTGCACCAGTCGATTCATGGGATGCGGTTGCATCATGTCGCGTTTAATTTCACCGAGAACCCGACGTTGGGCGTCCGTCAGGCGAAATGGCAGCAGGGCCGCAAGGGGTTTGGTGAACACGTGGTTGACGGCAAAGGGAATCCCCGCTTCGAGGATCACCCCTCTCCTTCTCAGCGCCAGTCCCAGCTCAAGGTAAAAAAATTCATCATAAACCAGAGAACGATGTGCCTCGGCGAGATATGTCTCCAGCTTTTCATTTTGTGCAGGAACAGGATTATGGGCACACGCCAATGCTTCGGCGAGGGGCATCAACCGCCGTCGCTGGATAATTTCAGGGGGTTGAACCGAGACGGCAAACGCTGCAAAACGGTTCACCAGTTCATACCAGATCTTACGTGCGGTTTTCTGGTGCAGCCCTTCTGTCAGCGGATAAATCGGAACAATGCGCCCGTAATTGAGGGGATCGACGGTCGATAAGGTGAGGGGATCCTGGTCGTGAGCAAGAAATTCGACGTCGGGGTGATGTACTTCCCGGAGTGCGCCGAAGCGTTTGACGTCGCCGATAAAAACCGCCCGGCGACCGACGGCATATTGTTTTTCAAACCAGGCTTTGCGGTAATGGAACCACTTAAGAGAGATGTAACCACTATTGTCGCTGACCACGACTTCATAGATACGACGACGGGATTTGCTGGTCAGGGTTTCGGCAGAGGAGATGATTTCGCCGCTGAATATCTCCTGGCGGCCATCACGCAACTGGGCAATCTTACGCACCTGCCGTCGGTCTTCATAACGCAACGGCAGATGGTAGAGGGCATCGTCTACTGTCTTGAGACCGAGGGTGGCTAATTTGTCAAGCACGCGCGGCCCGACACCACGGATCCGGTCAAGAGGGGCTGAAAGCAGCTCATGACTGCGTTCAGGAGATGGAGATGGGGGCATTGCTCCCCTTTTATCGCTATTTGACGACGGCGTTGAGCTCGGCGAGCAGTTCATTGACGTCAATGCCATGGGCCGTTGCGCCCTGCTCCAGCGATTCATTTTGAGCACCCATACAGCCGACACAACCAAGGTTGAACTTCTGCAACACCTTGATCGTTTCGCGATTCAATTGCATCACTTGCTGGAAGGTCATGTCTTTGGTAATTTTTTCACTCATGGTTTTCTCCACATGTCGTTTGCAGATGACGCTGCGCCATTATATGCAACAAACGATTTATTCGTAAACAATATTGATGATTTCGTAAACTTTTGTGCCTGAAGGAACCTTGATGCGCACCTCATCATCGACCTGATGGCCGATCAGCGCCCTGCCGACCGGTGAAGTGACAGAGATTTTCCCCAGCTTGAGGTTCGCTTCATCCTCGCCAACCAGCTGATATGTCACTTCAATTTCGGTATCGACATCGAGCATCGTCACCTTGGCACCAAACACGATCTTATCCGCTGCAATTTGAGATACATCAATCACCTGGGCACGAGCCAGCTTGTCACTCAAGTCACGAATCCGCCCTTCAATCATCCCCTGCCGGTCTTTGGCCGCATCGTATTCGGCATTTTCAGAAAGATCACCGTGACCGCGAGCAATTTCAATATCCTTGACCACCTTGGGTCGTTCAAACCTTATCAGATTCTTCAGTTCTTCCTGCAGCGTAGCATGACCTTCCAGGGTCATCGGCACATTATCAGACATAATCCTGCAATCCTTCGTTGATAAAAAATCAGCGGGCGGGGAAAACCCGCCCGACAGTTAGTGTTCAGAGTGCTTTGGTTAAAAAAACAGACCTTCGCTCGTACTGAGTCAAGGTCAACGGTGCTAATAATACTCTTGTAGCGGTTTAACGTCAAGGCTTTCTCGCTGCAAAGCGAGGATTGCACCAACAGCGGCCCGGATACCCGCGACGGTGGTAAAATAGGCAATGTCTGCCATCAGCGTTGTGCGGCGAATGGTGTAGGAATCCTGGATTGATTGTTCACCGAATGTTGTATTGAAAACCAGATCGATTTCATTATTTTTGAGTGCATCAACGCAATGCGGCCGCCCTTCCATCACCTTGTTAATCAGCTGTGACTCAATGCCATGTTCGCACAGATAGTTATGCGTGCCACTGGTGGCGACGATCTTAAAACCGGCAGCAACCAACTTGCGTGCAGGATCGAGTACCCCCGGTTTGTCGTCCTCCTTGACGCTGATAAAAACCTTGCCTGCAAGCGGCAACTTGACGCCGGCACCGCGCTGAGCCTTGGCAAACGCCTTGGCAAAATCGACATCGATCCCCATCACTTCACCGGTGGACTTCATCTCCGGGCCGAGCAGCGTGTCCACTCCGGGGAATTTGACGAACGGAAAGACGGATTCCTTGATGGAGACATGTTCAGGGATGATCTCTGTGCAGATGCCAAGTTCAGCAAGGGTCTTGCCAGCCATCAGCCGTGCCGCAATCTTGGCCAGCGGTCGACCGGTTGCTTTCGAAACAAAGGGTGATGTCCGGCTGGCGCGCGGATTAACCTCGATCAGAAAAACGGTATCGTCCTTCACCGCAAACTGAATATTCATCAAGCCGATAACACCGATTTCCAGTGCCAGGGCACAGGTCTGCCGCCGAATCTCGGCAAGAATCGCGGGTGACAGCGAATAAGGCGGGAGCGAACATGCTGAGTCACCGGAATGAATCCCCGCCTCTTCAATATGTTCCATCACGCCACCGATCACTACCGCCGTGCCATCCGCCAACGCATCGACATCGACTTCAATCGCAGCATCAAGAAATTTGTCAATCAAAACAGGATGTTCCGGCGAAGCCTTAACGGCAAACTGCATATAGTGACGCAACCGTTCACTGCTGTAAACGATTTCCATTGCCCGGCCACCGAGCACATAGGAAGGTCGCACCACTACCGGATAGCCGATCCGCTCAGCTATTGCTTCGGCCTCAAGCGTAGAATGTGCGATACCGTTCTCCGGCTGTTTCAGGTCAAGTTTGTGCAACAGGGCCTGAAAACGTTCGCGGTCCTCGGCGCGGTCGATCGCATCAGGCGGGGTGCCAATGATCGGTACCCCGGCTTTTTCCAGGGCAACGGCCAGTTTCAGCGGGGTTTGTCCACCGAACTGGACGATCACTCCAACCGGTTTTTCCACCGCGACAATTTCCAGCACATCCTCAAATGTCAACGGCTCAAAATACAAACGATCCGAGGTGTCGTAGTCGGTCGAGACCGTTTCCGGGTTGCAGTTCACCATGATCGTCTCGAAACCGTCCTCAGCCAGCGCAAAAGCACCGTGAACACAGCAATAATCGAATTCTATCCCCTGCCCGATCCGGTTCGGTCCGCCGCCGAGAATCATGATTTTACGCCGGCCGGTTGGCTCTGCCTCGCATTCTGACTCATAGGTCGAATAAAGATAAGGGGTGTGCGCTGCAAATTCAGCCCCACAGGTGTCAACCCGTTTGTAAACCGGACGAACTCCGGTTTTGTGACGGAGCTCCCGCACCGTGCCTTCGTCGGTCGCCCACAACATGGCCAGGCGCAGATCGGAAAAACCGTACGCCTTTGCTTCGCGCAGCAGCGTGACCATCTCGGCACTGCCGCTGGCAATATCGGCCTGCGCCGCAATCAGCCGCCCTTCCATGTCGATAATCTGCCGCACATTGTCAAGAAACCAGGGGTCGATCCCGGTAAACCGATAGATCTCCTCAATACTCATCCCGAAGCGTAAGGCGTCACCGATATACCAGAGACGCTCCCAGTTGGGGACACTCAGTTTTTCGCGCAACAACGCCTGTTGCTCCGGGTCGAGCTTCCCGACAGCATTGGGAAAACGGCTTTCGAACCCGCAGGAACCAATTTCCATCGAACGCAACGCTTTCTGGAAACTTTCCTTAAAGGTGCGTCCAATAGCCATGGCCTCACCGACCGATTTCATCTGGGTGGTCAGCGTTGCATTCGCCTGGGGGAACTTCTCGAAAGTAAAACGCGGAATTTTGGTCACAACATAATCAATTGTTGGTTCAAACGATGCCAATGTCTCTTGGGTGATATCGTTCGGTATTTCATCAAGCGTGTAGCCAACGGAGAGTTTTGCGGCAATTTTGGCGATGGGAAATCCGGTCGCTTTCGACGCCAGTGCTGAAGAGCGCGATACCCGCGGGTTCATCTCGATGACGACCAGTCGCCCATCGTTGGGATTAATTCCGAACTGAATGTTCGAACCACCGGTCTCAACACCAATTTCGCGAATGATTTTGAGGGAAGCATCACGCAGAATCTGATATTCCTTGTCGGTCAAGGTCTGGGCCGGAGCGACGGTAATCGAATCACCGGTATGGACCCCCATCGCGTCGAAATTTTCGATCGAGCAAATAATAACGACATTGTCAGCCATGTCGCGCATCACTTCGAGTTCATATTCCTTCCAGCCGATTATCGATTCCTCGATCAGCACCTCATTGGTTGGCGAGGCCTCAATCCCGGCCATGGCGATGTGCTCGTATTCTTCGCGATTGTAGGCAATACCGCCACCGGTGCCACCCAAAGTAAAGGACGGACGAATGATGGCCGGAAAACCGACTTGATCGATGATGTCAATCGCTTCCTGACGATTATGTGCCAGCCCGCTGCGCGGCACGGCTACCCCGATACGGGCCATCGCCGCCTTGAACAGCGTGCGATCCTCGGCCATCTCGATTGCCGGCAGTTTGGCTCCGATCAGCTCGACATTATACCTGGCGAGAACCCCGTTCCTGGCGACCGCCACGGCGGTGTTCAGACCGGTTTGACCGCCCAGCGTCGGCAGGATCGCGTCGGGGCGTTCTGTGGCGATGATCTTCTCCAGCGACTCCGGAGTTACCGGCTCGATATAGGTGCGGTCGGCAAAGTCGGGGTCGGTCATGATCGTGGCCGGATTCGAGTTAAGAAGAATGACCTCGTAGCCTTCTTCTTTCAACGCTTTGCAGGCCTGAGTCCCCGAATAGTCGAATTCACAGGCCTGGCCGATGATAATCGGCCCGGCGCCGATGATGAGAATTTTCTTGATGTCAGTACGTTTGGGCATGATCTTTCCTTAATAAATCCAATTTATTCGCAAACAGGCAGATCAACCCAGATCGCTGTGATATTCCTGCAACGAACGGATGTTGCCCTTGCCGCGTAATCTGGCAGCGATCCCCAACGCAGCGGCCTGCGCAGCGGCGGCCGTGGTGATATAAGGGATCTTGTAACGGATCGCCGTTTTGCGGATATAGGAATCGTCATGCAAACTCTGTTTACCGATAGGGGTATTGATGACCAACTGTATCTCACCATTTTTCAGAGCATCACCGATATTCGGTCGCCCCTCATGCATTTTCAGGATAGGTTCTGCCACCAACCCCTGAGCACGCAGGAAATCGCAGGTACCCGACGTTGCTCGCAAGGTGAAACCAAGCGCATGAAACAGTCGCGAGGCTTCAAGAATGGCCATTTTATCGGCTTCAGCAATGGTCAACAGAACACACCCCTTGAGCGGCAGGCAGGTTCCTGTTGCTTCCTGAGCCTTGAAGAATGCCAGGCCGTAGCTGTCGGCCAGCCCCAGCGCCTCACCGGTCGAACGCATCTCGGGACCGAGTACCGGATCGACCTCGGGGAACATGTTGAAAGGGAAAACCGCCTCTTTGACGCCAAAATAAGGGACGAGCCGTTGCTGCAGATTGAGCTTTCGCAACGGCTGCCCCAACATGACCTGCACCGCCAGTCGCGGCATCGGAATGGCGCACACCTTCGAAACCAGCGGCACGGTACGGCTGGCGCGGGGGTTGGCTTCGAGGATATAAACCTGATCGCGATGAATCGCGTACTGAATGTTCATCAGCCCGACGACTCCCATCTCAATCGCGATACGTTCGGTATATTCGGTCATGGTGGCAATATGCTCGGGGGAAATATTGACCGGCGGAATCACGCAAGCGGAATCACCGGAGTGTACTCCGGCCATTTCGATATGTTCCATCACCGCCGGGACAAAAGCATCGACGCCGTCACAGATGGCATCGGCTTCGGCTTCGAGCGCATTATCGAGAAAACGGTCGATCAA
>JAHYIW010000045.1 GCA_019429445.1 Desulfuromonadaceae bacterium | reverse complement strand
CGGAATCACCGGAGTGTACTCCGGCCATTTCGATATGTTCCATCACCGCCGGGACAAAAGCATCGACGCCGTCACAGATGGCATCGGCTTCGGCTTCGAGCGCATTATCGAGAAAACGGTCGATCAAAATTGGACGTTCTGGCGCAATATCCACCGCTTTTTGCAGGTATTCGCGTAACATCTCTTCGTCATGGACGATTTCCATCGCCCGACCTCCGAGCACATATGAAGGACGGACGATCAACGGGTAACCGATACGGTTGGCAATTTTGAGTGCCTGATCCAGGGTACTGGCCATCCCCGACTCGGGCTGCGGAATGTTGAGTCTGTTCATCATCGCATTGAACTGTTCCCGGTCTTCTGCCATGTCGATCGTCTGCGGACTGGTACCGAGAATCCTGACCCCGGCGGCCTGTAATTCAGCGGCAATATTCAACGGGGTCTGGCCGCCAAATTGCACAACCACCCCTTCGGGCTGTTCCTTATGATAGATCGACAGCACATCTTCGACCGTCAGTGGTTCAAAGTAAAGCTTGTCCGAGGTGTCATAATCGGTGGAGACGGTTTCGGGATTACAGTTGACCATGATCGTTTCATATCCGGCATCGCGCAAGGCGAAGGCGGTGTGAACGCAGCAATAATCAAATTCAATCCCCTGCCCGATCCGGTTCGGACCACCGCCCAATACCATGATTTTTTTCCGGGTGCTGACCGGCACGGTGTCGGGTGCGTTGTATGACGAGAAATAATAGGCCGCATTTTCGACCCCGCTGACCGGCACCGCTTCCCATGCCTCGCAGATTCCAAGAGCCAGTCGCCGCTCACGCACCGCCGTTTCAGGCAGGGCGAGGATCTGCGCCAGATAACGATCTGCAAATCCATCCTCTTTGGCTTGACGCAACAACGCGTCGGGAGGGAGTTGTCCACTATGCGCCAGGAGTTGTTCTTCGCGTTCTACCAGTTCCAGCATCTGCTGCAAAAACCAGACTTTAATACCGGTACGCTGTGACAGGAAGCCGATGTCCGCCCCTTTGCGCAACGCCTCGTAAAGAATGAATTGGCGCTCACTGCTCGGTTCGACCAGCAGGTCCAGCAGTTCATCAAGCGATTTGCGGTTGAAATCTTTAGCAAAACCAAGACCATAACGCCCATTTTCAAGGGAGCGAATCGCCTTTTGCAGCGCTTCCTTATAGTTCTTGCCAATACTCATGACCTCACCGACCGCACGCATCTGAGTGCCGAGCTGATCCTTGACCCCTTTGAATTTTTCGAAGGCCCAGCGCGCGAACTTGACGACCACATAGTCACCGGAGGGGGTGTACTGATCAAGAGTACCATCACGCCAGTAGGGGATTTCATCAAGGGTCAGCCCCGCTGCCAGCATGGCGGAGACCAGTGCAATCGGAAAGCCGGTCGCTTTCGATGCCAGCGCTGACGAGCGCGAGGTGCGCGGGTTGATCTCGATCACGACAACGCGACCACTTTGGGGATCATGCGCAAACTGGACATTGGTGCCGCCGATCACCTCAATGGCATCGACGATGCGGTAGGCATAATCCTGCAATCGCGCCTGTAACGCAGCGCTGATGGTGAGCATCGGTGCAGTGCAAAAGGAATCACCGGTGTGAACCCCCATGGCATCGACATTTTCGATAAAACAGACGGTAATCTTCTGATTTTTGGCATCGCGCACCACCTCCAGCTCCAGCTCTTCCCAGCCGCGCACCGATTCTTCGATCAAAATCTGGCTGACCGGACTCAAAGCAAGGCCACGTGAGGCAATGTCTTCAAACTCTTCGAGATTATAGGCAAAACCGCCACCAGTGCCGCCCATCGTATAGGCCGGACGAATGACCACCGGCAGACCGGTCCGCTCAACGATTTCACGCGCCTGATCAAGATTGGTGGCAATGTCACTACGCGCAGTTTCGATCTTGAGTTGCGCCATCGTCTGTTTAAAGGTTTCCCGGTCTTCACCGCGCTTGATGGCAGCGAGATTCACCCCGATCACCTGAACCTGGAATTTGTCGAGCACCCCGGCTTCGGCCAGTGCCATCGACAGATTGAGCGCGGTCTGACCGCCCAGATTAGGTAACAGGGCATCGGGGCGCTCTTTGGCGATAATTTCGGTCAGGCTAGAAACGTTGAGTGGCTCAATATAGGTCGCATCGGCCAATCCCGGGTCGGTCATGATCGTCGCCGGGTTCGAGTTGACCAAAACAATCTGGTAACCAAGTTTACGCAGCGCCTTGCAAGCCTGGGTGCCGGAGTAATCGAATTCACAAGCTTGACCGATAATGATCGGGCCGGAGCCGATGATGAGAATTTTTTTGATGTCGGTGCGTTTGGGCATATGGTTTCCTTTTCTGATTTACGATCAACGCGATGAACGTTCATCCTGTTGCATCAAATCGATAAAACGGGCGAAAAGATAGTGTGCATCATGCGGCCCAGGGGAGGCTTCAGGGTGGTACTGTACCGAAAAGGCGGGGTACTTTTTATGCGTGATCCCCTCAACCGTCTGGTCGTTCAGATTGATATGACTGACCTCAATGTCACTCTCCAGCGTTGCCGGATCAACGGCAAAACCATGATTCTGCGCGGTAATTTCAACCCGCCCGGTAGCTTTATCGAGAACCGGCTGATTGCCGCCGCGATGGCCGAACTTGAGTTTGTAGGTATTTCCCCCAAGCGCGATGGACAACAGTTGATGTCCGAGGCAGATACCGAAGATCGGCACCTTGCCCAACAGCTGGCGAATCGTCTCCTGAGCGTACCTGACCGGCGCCGGATCCCCTGGGCCATTGCTCAAAAAAACGCCATCCGGCTCCATGCTCAGCACCTCGTGCGCGGGAGTGGTCGCCGGCACGACCGTCACCGCGCAGCCGTTGGAGACCAGCTTGCGCAAAATGTTGCGTTTGATGCCAAAATCGTAAGCAACGACCTTGAAACGCGCTGTATCTGGGGCGACCGCATAACCCTCACCAAGAGTCCAGACCCCTTCGTCCCAGACATAGGGTTGTGCACACGTAACCGTTCTGACCAGATCCTGACCAACAATCGATGGTGCCTGACGGGCTTTAGTGACCAGACTGTCAGCATCAAGATCAAGGGTTGAGATAACTCCGGTCTGGGCACCCTTGTCGCGGATGTGCCGAACCAGCGCGCGGGTATCGATCCCCTCCATGCCAACAACATTGTTCTCTTCAAGATAGGCATCGAGGGTCTTTTCGGAGCGCCAGTTGCTGGGAAAGTTGCAGTTCTCCTTGATCACGAACCCGGACAGATGAGGCCGGGCAGATTCAACGTCCTCACGATTGATCCCGCAATTGCCGATCTGCGGATATGTCATCGTGACGATTTCACCCGCGTAAGACGGATCGGTGAGAATCTCCTGATAGCCGGTCATGCTGGTATTAAAGACGACCTCACCGTAAACCTCGCCCGTTGCGCCAAAGGCGTTGCCGTAAAACACTTGGCCATCGGCAAGCGCCAGTGCTGCTCTCATGACATTAATCTCCTGATGTTATACATAAGATAATAGAGTTTAACTCTACGTATTATCGACTAAAAACTATCTTACCACCGACAATGGTACAGGTCGCCGCACCCTTCATTTTACGTCCGGTGAACGGCGTGTTTTTGCTTTTTGATTTCAGCTCTTCGCGCACCACGATCCACTCCAGTGATGGGTCGATAACGGTTACATCCGCCGGAGCAGCAATGTCCAGCGTCCCGCGAGGAATGTTGAGCGCGTGAGCCGGACCGCAACTCAGCAACGCAACCGCACGCGGCAAATCGATTGTCCCTGCGGCGACCAGCTCCAGCGTTAGCGGCAGGGCCGTTTCCAGCCCGACGATGCCGTTCATGGCGATACGGAACTCGACATTCTTCTCGTCGATATGGTGCGGAGCATGATCGGTAGCGATGGCATCGATGGTGCCATCTGCCAGTCCGGCGCGAATTGCCGCGACATCTGCGGCGCTGCGCAGGGGCGGATTCATTTTGGCGTCGGTGTTGTACCCGCGCACCGCCTCATCGGTCAAGGTGAAATGGTGCGGAGTCGCTTCACAGGTTACGTTGACCCCACGCGCCTTGGCCTGACGGACAATTTCAACTCCGCCTTTGGTCGATATGTGCGCCACATGCAGACGTCCACCGGTGAATTCAGCGAGCATCACGTCGCGTGCCGTCATGGTATCTTCAGCAACCCAGGGGATCCCCTTCAGACCAAGTTCGGTGGCCACAAAACCATCGTTCATGACCCCCTCCCCGACCAGCGACAGATCTTCGGTATGAGAAACAACCGTTATGCCGAATGAACGGGAATATTCCAGGGCGCGACGCATGACCTCACCGTCACTGACCGGTCGACCGTCATCAGAGACCGCCAGGCATCCCGCTTCCTTGAGTTCCCCCATCTCGCTGAGGGTCTCCCCGGCCATTCCTTTGGTGATGGCACCGATCGGAAAAACGTTGCAATAGCCATCGTTTTTCGCCCTATTGATCATATATTGGGTAACCGCTTTATTATCATTCACCGGTTTGGTATTCGGCATACACGCCACCGAGGTAAAACCACCGGCGACCGCCGCTAACGTGCCGGTGATAATATCCTCTTTGTACTCCAGCCCCGGATCGCGCAAATGGACATGAATATCGATCAGCCCCGGGGTAACCAGCTGACCGCTGGCGTCAATGACGTGATCAGCCGCGTTGGTGTTGATCGTTGCTTCAATAGCAGTGATTTTGCCGTCCTCGATCAGCAGATCCGCAACCTGGTCAAAATTTCGAGAGGGATCGATAACTCTGCCGCCTTTTATCAGGATTTTCATAGTAGTCCTCACCTATGTTTTGCAAATAATGTCAATTTATTCGACGGCCTGCTCGCCACCGCTAACCAGATAAAGTAAAGCCATGCGCACGGCAACCCCGTTTTCTACCTGCCCGAGGATGACGTTCTGCGGCCCGTCGGCGACTGCGGAAGAAATTTCCACACCGCGGTTCATCGGCCCAGGATGCATGACAATCGCATCCGCTTTGGCGAGTTTGAGCACGTCATCGTTCAACCCGAAAAAGCGTGCATATTCGCGCAAGGTCGGTAGCAGCGTCAACCCCTGCCGTTCCAGCTGAATCCGCAGCATCATCACCACATCAGCATCCTTGATCGCTGCGCGGATGTCATAATGGACGGTGGCTCCAAGACGTTCAATGCCGCTCGGCATCATCGTTCCGGGACCGGCCAGGTGAACATCAGCACCCATTTTATTCAGGGCGTAAAGGTTCGAACGCACCACGCGACTGTGAGCGATATCGCCAACAATCGCGACTTTCAAGCCATCAATTTCACCCTTATGCTGACGCATCGTCAGCATATCAAGCAATGCCTGACTGGGATGTTCATGCGCGCCGTCGCCGGCATTGATTACGGAGCAATGCAGCCGCTCGGCAAGATAGTGCGGCGCACCGGAATGACCGTGACGGATCACGATAATGTCCGGATGCATGGCTTCGATATTGCGGGCGGTATCTTCGAGGGTTTCCCCTTTGGTGACCGAAGACGTTGAACCGGAGATATTGACAGTATCGGCAGAGAGCCGTTTTCCGGCAATCTCAAAGGACAAACGCGTCCGCGTGCTGTTTTCGAAAAAGGCGTTGATAATCGTTTTACCGCGCAAGGTCGGTACTTTTTTGATTGACCGCGTATTGATCTCACGAAAACTTTCTGCGGTATCCAGGATCAACTGGATATCCTCGCGGCTTAAATATTCGGTACCGAGGATGTGCTTGTGGTTGAATGCCATGAGTATTGACCTCCCGTCAGGATTTGATCAGCCGCACTTCAAGCGGATTACGTTCCCCATCAAAAACCACATCGATCTTTTCATTGATCGCTGTCGGCAGATTCCGCCCGACAAAATCGGGGCGAATCGGCAACTCCCGATGTCCCCGATCGATCAACACAGAAAGCTGAATCGCGCGCGGTCGGCCAAGATCCATCAAGGCATCCATCGCCGCACGAATGGTGCGCCCGGTAAAGAGCACATCATCCACAAGGACGATCTTCATATCGTCAAGAGAAAAAGGAATTTCTGTCTTGCCGATCGGCTTGCCACCACGCGAATCGAGATCGTCACGATACATGGTAATGTCGATCGTTCCGAGTGGCACCTCGATATTTTCGATCGCGGCAATCTGGCGAGCCAGCAGTTTGGCAAGATCGTCACCACCACTGCGAATGCCCACCAAAGCAACATTCTTCACCCCCTTGTTGCGTTCGATAATCTCGTGCGCAATCCGGGTCAGGGCGCGGCGCACACCGGCTTTGTCCAAAATCAAGGTTCCCTGTTCAGCCATCGCAAATCACCTCCGATAAATGGTTTCCAAGACAAAAAAATACCTCTCCACACCATAGTGAAAAGGTATCCGACTGCTCTTTTAATTGTTCTACGTCTGGCACGTTCAAGGCTGGCCACCTTTGTCAATCTCTCGGGACTGATTTAAAAGGGACAAAAGATAAAAGCTGAAGGTATTGAAAATTTTGGAGACTATATCAGCACCATCCAGGCAAGTCAACGGCAAACAGAAGTCATGTTACAATCAGTTCTCAACCGTGCCGGAACCAGGGGGGGGTGAACCAGGTGAGGAAGTTGGGCTAAAAAGTCTTGACCAGCGGCCGTCAATTCGCTATCATCCGCTGATTTTAATTTGCTAAACAACTTTTTTCACGTCCAATTTTCTTGTTCAGGGAGGCTTAAAAATGGCAGTAAAAGTCGCAATTAACGGCTTCGGTCGCATCGGTCGCAACTTCTTCCGGGCGTCATGGCAGGATCCTGAGGTAGATGTTGTCGCTCTTAACGATTTGACGGATGCCAAAACCCTCGCACACTTGCTCCAGTACGATTCGGTACACGGTATTTTCAAGGCTGAGGTGTCGGCTGACGGCGATGCCATTGTCGTTGACGGCAAGCGGATCAAGGTCATTAAGGAACGTGACCCTGCCAACCTGCCGTGGCAACAACTCGGTGTTGAAACGGTGATCGAATCAACCGGATTTTTTACTGACAAAACCTCCGCTGGCAAGCACCTTGCGGCTGGCGCTCAGCGCGTCATTATCAGTGCTCCGGGGAAAGATGTTGATCTGACGGTCTGCATGGGGGTTAACGAAGCCGATTATAACCCGACAACTGATCGGGTGATTTCCAACGCATCGTGTACCACCAACTGTCTGGCCCCTGTGGCCAAGGTACTGCTGAAGGAGTTCGGTATCGTTAAAGGCATGATGACAACGATTCACTCCTATACCAACGACCAGCAAATCCTTGATCTGCCCCACTCCGACCTGCGCCGTGCCCGCGCCGCCGCAGTTTCGATGATTCCGACCTCAACCGGAGCCGCCAAGGCGGTCTCGCTGGTCCTGCCGGAATTGAAAGGAAAACTTGACGGCATGGCGGTGCGCGTGCCGACGCCGAATGTTTCGCTGGTTGACCTGGTTATCGAAACAGAAAAAGAAACCACAACCGAAGCGGTCAACGCCGCACTCAAGGCGGCGGCCAATGGCCCACTGAAGGGCATCCTTGCCTACACTGATAAACCGCTGGTGTCCTGCGATTTTAACGGTGATCCGGCATCTTCGACGGTTGATGGTTTGTCGACCAACGTTATCGGTGGCAAGATGGTCAAGGTTCTGTCCTGGTACGACAATGAATGGGGCTACTCGAACCGGCTGTATGACCTGGTCAAATATATTGCCAAGAGATAAATTCTGTTAAACATTCGAGGGGCAGGGTAGCGTACCCTGCCCTTTTTATTTTTTATGGAGAAATGTGTACCATGTTGAACAAACTGAAAGTCACCGACCTGGACGTTGCCGGTAAACGGGTTTTCTGTCGCGTTGACTTTAACGTTCCACGTGATAACGAGGGCAATGTAACGGACAATACACGGATTATTGCCACGCTGCCAACCATTCAGATGCTTATCGAGCGCGGCGCCCGGGTTATTCTGGCCTCACACATGGGCCGTCCGAAGGGGATCCCGCAGGAAGCATTCAGTTTGCGCGGGGTTGCACCGCAACTGGCTGATTTACTAGGCAAACCGGTGGCCATGGCTCCGGACTGCATTGGCCCGGAGGTCGAAAAAATGGTGGCGGCAATGCACGTCGGCGATGTGTTGTTGCTCGAAAACGTGCGCTTTCACAAGGGCGAAACTGATAATGATCCTGCATTTGCCAAACAACTGGCAGCATTGGCTGATGTCTATGTCAATAATGCGTTCGGCACGGCCCACCGCGCCCATGCGTCAACCGAAGGGATTACTCATTTTCTGCCGCAATCGGCCTGTGGCCTGCTCCTTGAAAAAGAGATCCACTACCTTGGGCAAGCATTGTCTGGAGCAAAAAAACCGTTCGTTGCAATCCTCGGTGGTGCCAAGGTAAGTGATAAAATCCCGGTGATTGAAAGCCTGCTTGACAAAGTCGACATTCTGTTGATCGGTGGCGGCATGGCCTACACCTTCCTGAAAGCCAAGGGGTTTGATGTCGGCGCATCGTTAGTCGAGACGGAGCGACTGGAACTGGCGGAGCGGCTGATGATTCAGGCCGCGGAAAAAGGGGTTGAATTTTTGTTGCCAACCGACCATGTTATTGCTGATCGTTTCGCCGCCGACGCTCAATCTAAAATTTGCGCCAACGACGATTTTGCCGACGACTGGATGGCGCTTGATATCGGACCGCAGACCATTGAGTGCTATGCCCATGTTTTAGCCACCGCCGCGACGGTGATCTGGAACGGCCCGATGGGGGTTTTCGAATTCCCGGCTTTTTCCAAAGGGACCTTCGCCATAGCCAGAGCGCTGGCAGAAGCCGATAATGTTTCAATCGTCGGTGGAGGTGATTCGGTTGCCGCGGTTACTCAGGCAGGGTTGAGTGACCGTATGACCCACATCTCCACCGGTGGTGGCGCATCACTTGAGTTCCTCGAAGGCAAACAGCTGCCAGGGATTGCCGCCCTGTCAGACTGTAAATAATCGTTCAGCAGGAGTATACCACTATGCGTAAACCGATCATCGCCGGAAACTGGAAACTGCATAATACCATCCCGGAAGCCCTTGATCTTGTCGAAGCACTCAAAAAGGGGCTTGCGAATCAGACCCGTGTTGACGTTATTGTTGCCCCCGTTTTTACTGCTTTAACAGCGGTTGCCGACGCGACGAGCGGTACGGGAATTGCCGTTGCCGCACAGAACTGTTACCCGGAGGCCAGCGGCGCATTCACCGGTGAAGTATCACCCGCCCTGCTCCGTGGAGTCGGTTGTAAATATGTGATTATCGGTCATTCCGAACGGCGACAACTGTTCCACGAGAGTGACGAATTTATCAACAAAAAAATTAAAGCGGTTATCGCCGGAGGGCTTGCGGCAATCTTGTGTGTCGGGGAAACCCTTGAACAACGTGATAGCGGCGCGATGATGGAGATTCTTCACGATCAGGTGCGCAAGGGACTTGCCGGTCTCACGGCGGTTGATATGCAGCAGGTCGTCATTGCCTACGAGCCGGTCTGGGCGATCGGAACAGGCCAGACCGCGTCAGCCGATCAGGCGGAAGAGGTACATTCTTTCCTGCGCGGAACTCTCGCCGGTATTTTTGACAAGTCAACCTCGGAGCAAACCCGCATCATCTATGGTGGCAGTGTCAAGCCTGACAATATCGATGGATTGATGGAACGCGCTGATATCGACGGGGCACTGGTCGGTGGAGCAAGCCTGAAAGCGGCCGATTTTTTGAGCTTGATTCATTTCATACAGCCCGAATAAGCTTTTCACCTTGTTCGGGGATGGCCTTTATGTTAAAGTGCGCGACCCTGCAAAGACCAAGTTAAATAGGAGTTTATTTCTACATGACCACACTACTTATCGGATTGCATGTTGTTGTTTGTTTTATGCTCATCGTCATTGTGCTGCTCCAGGCCGGAAAAGGCGCTGAAATTGGTGCTTCGTTCGGTGCTGGCTCCAGCCAGACAGTGTTCGGCGCCTCCGCCGGCAAAAGCTTCATGACCCGTTTAACCACCATGACCGCAGTTATCTTCATGCTGACCAGCCTGACACTGGCTTATTTCTACGGTAAACCGGGATCAAGCAGTGTCATGCCTGAGAGTATCTCCCCCCCTGCTCAAGAGTCATCGCTGCCGACGGCTCCGGTCCCCGCGCCGCCCTCAACCAAAGAATAATCGGGCACAAAATCGGGCACAAAACGGTTGACAGCTTTTGGTTAAATCAGTATAAATACATCCGCGCCGAAGTGGTGGAATTGGTAGACACGCACGCTTGAGGGGCGTGTGTTCGAAAGGACGTGCGAGTTCGAGTCTCGCCTTCGGCACCAATCAGTTAATAATCGAAAGCAGTCCAGATAAATCATAAAAAACCCGCCTGATCAGGCGGGTTTTTTACTGTCCAACTATTTTTTCCAGCCAACCATCTTCACCCCACCCTGCCCTTCTATCCTGCTCCGTTCCGGTCACGCATTGCAGCCTCTTGTGGTTTTCAGGCCGAGCCAATGAAAACGTCTTTGCTCCGCCAACAGGTCTTTTTTCTTCAAGAACTCATTAACCTCTGATAAAGTGAGGCGGTTCTGAAAGCGTAACATGTGGCCGTTCTGGTACGAAACGAGGGGCCTCTTCCCGCCTTTGTGGTTGTCCCTTTGCATACAGCTTGATGCGTCTGGTCAGCCGACACAAAAGATTATCGAGAAACGCCGCCGGGCTGATTTCATCACGCCGATTCCCACACCGAAAAAACGCAAATCGGCTGGCGAACAACGGACTGTGATTCCAAAGAGGTAGATGAGAATATAAAGTTGGCTGCGTCTTTAGGCATAACAGGAACTCCGTCGCTTATTCTTCCCGACGGACGATTACGAGTAGAAATCTACCCAGAAAATGATCTTATAAGCTTGATTGATGGGAAAATGTAAATCTCACTATATTTTTAATCGATAAATTTCTTTAACCCATCCCCAACTTTTTTAATCCATAGTATGTTTTTATCAGATTTAATTCTTAGAACCCATCTTCCGGGATAGTTTTATTAAACAGTCAAATATCATGCTCATTCCACCTTCACCTGGTAAGTAACCGTCCCGGGTGCCGATCCGTCAAGGGAGCCGGTAAAAGTCCACTTGATCGCGCCCGGCGACCCTACAGGCGGTGAAGCCGAAACCTCACACGACGAGAGTGAAGACGGTAGGGGCGAGCCGCACAGGGCCAACTCATAGAGAGTAGTGAAGGCCGGAGTGGAGTCGTTGACCACCAGGTTGTTGATTGAATGAACGCCGTTGTTGAGATAGGTGATGCGGTATTCAAGCACTTCCCCCTGCTTGGCCGTGTTCATGGTCGCCCACGGTTCGCTCCTTGTGACATTGCGCACCTCCTTGGTTAACAGCAGGGCCACGTCGCTGACGATGGTGAGATCCTGGTGCGTATAGCTGCCGGTCAGTGCGGGGTTGGCGTTGGTGTAGTTGAAGTTGGCCTGGATGGTTACCAGGTTCGAGGCGCCCGGCGGCGCTTGGGCCGGGACGAACTCCTGCACGATCAGAC
>JAHYIW010000044.1 GCA_019429445.1 Desulfuromonadaceae bacterium | reverse complement strand
GGCAGAAGAAAACTCCACGGCAGTAAATGGTTTCAGATTTGAGCAGTGCGGATCCGGAGCGAGCACGCCCCGGCAATCTCGTGGCATGCTTGCGTCGGCACATGCAAAGGGGACTAAACTGTTACCCCAAGAGATGAACCTCAAGACCCACGCCGCTCGAAGAGCGAACGTTGAGTTTTTCACGAACGGATGATTATCCCGCTAATATAACGCGGGTCAAGGTCTTCCGGATTGATGGCGAGAAAGTCATCTTCGAGCACGCCCAGGGTGAATCGCGCAAATGCTTCAGCGCCTGGGCACAGCCCTTCCAGATAGCTAATAAATGCTTCGCTGATAACCGTCGATACCGTTCCGTCCGTGCCGAGTTTGGCGTGCAGTCGGGGCAGTTCTGTGACCGGGATCGGATCGGGGCGAAAGGGGCGACCGAGTACCTGGTTGGCCAGGGCCGTCAATATAATATCAGTCAAGGTGAGTTCGTCACGGTACATTGGCCGATCATCGTCAAGGTCAATCTGCGGCGGGAGTTCGAAGGGAAGTGCTGTGCAGAACAGCGTGTGCAGCATGTCGAGGCGATCGAGACGATGGTTGATAATGGCAAGATCGTCCAGCGATTTAATTGCGCGATCCCTGGTTTGCACATCAGCGCCGTCGGAGAGGTTTAAGCGGGGCGGTGATTGCAGCAGTGCCTTGAGAAAACGTTTATAGGGGGCATCGAGCCACGGCTTGATGGCGGTAGCATCAAGCGCCCTGGCCCGTTCCGACAACCGCAGGCACAAACTGTAACCGAGCTGAAACAGCGTCTGCAAGTAGACCTGCCCGAGAATTTTTCCGCCTGCCTCCACATTGCCCCCCGCACTGAATTCCAGCCCAAGATTCAGGTAATTGCGCACCCCTTGCGCCACGGCAGAAATGTCCTCAAGGTTGCCGATATCAACCTTGGCGGCGCTCATGGTTTTGTTCAAAAGATAGGTCAGTTCCCAGCAGAACTCATCGCTCATCCCATTTGTCAAAGCTGCCGCCAGAAAAGAGTCGGGCGCCGTTACCGTTAAGGCAAAAGCCGGGGGGAGCAGCTCTTCGTCCACGGGATAAATTTTATCCTTGTGCCAGTCCTGAAGATTAAACGTTGCCGGATCGATCCATTGATAAACCGAGCGGGCTTCGAGTGGATCGGGGAAGCCAAGGTCGGCAAGACGATTGTTGCGATTGCGGAAACATTCTTCCTCAAGCTGAGAGGGCACTTCGCCCCGAATCGATTCCAGTAAACGGCGAAATAAAGATTGGTTGAGTTGGTAGAGTTGGGCGAAAAACAGACTGAAAAACTTTGCCGCGTCTTCACTGGTGTAGACCACCTCATAGCCGCCGTCACGATTACTGTCTTCCTGGCGCTGGTCATCATCATCGTAGATTTCCGGACCGTGAACCACGCTCGCATAGCGTTGTGTGACAAGGGTTAAAAACTCAAAATCAAGTCCTTCCAGAATGTTCAAGAACACATCTTCATCGCGTTCGCACAAAGCGGCTAACCAGGGCAGAGCTATGTCACTGTCCAGTTGATCGCCGCGCCAGCAATCAAAGTCGAGAAAGAGCGAAAATTGCTCGGCGTTGACAAAATCAATCAGTTCCTTGGCGTCGTCCAGACCACGATCCCGGATGAAAAGATAAAGTTCCTGAGCCGGAATACGCGGGATCAGCGTGGCAGCGTCCTCGGCGGCGAGTAACAGGTCATATTTACGGGTCCCCACCGCGTGACGGATAATTTCCAGGCGCTCGTTAGCACTCAGGGCGTTATATTCGGCTTCAGTAATCGCACGCGGCTCACGCAGCAAGGTCAGATGACCAACCTTCTTTGCCCCTGGCAGTTCAATCGGGTTCATGCAAAACTCCTCGACAAATCGATGTGTTACGGGGTCGTTACTCTACGCCAAGGGCGGGTGGGGGTCAATGGTTTTATGCAACGTTGATGACTGTTTCAGCCGGTTGTGATTTTGCTCGCCATTATCTTGGCAACCTGCTGAAATACGCTATCATGAAGGAACATTATCTCCCCTTGCGAAAGGATAACTTGTGCGTATTTCGACAAAAAACGTTATCAGCGTCGCTGTTCTGCTCCTCTTCCCGTCCATCGTGCTGGGGCTCGACTGGCAACAATTGATCCGCGAGGTGGAAGAACAATATAATGGCCACTCATCGCATTCAATAATGCAGATGCAGGTGCGCACCGCGCATTGGCAACGCCGTCTGACGATGGAGGCGTGGTCACTGGAGCGCGATCATTTTCTGGTGCGGATCGTTGCTCCGGCCAAGGAGCAGGGCGTCGCAACCCTTAAGGTCGAAAAGGAGGTCTGGAATTATTTGCCCAATGTCGACCGGGTCATCAAGGTGCCACCGTCGTTGATGGGCGGCGCGTGGATGGGGAGCCATATTACCAATAATGATCTGGTCAAGGCGGCGCATATTGATGAGGATTATGTCTTTCAGCTGCAGGAAGAAAATGCTGAAATCTGGCGGATTGCGGGACTACCAAAAGCGGCTGCGGCGGTGGTCTGGGGACGGATTGTTTACACGCTACGCAAGGCTGACCGAGTACCACTGCTGGTCGAGTATTTTGATGAAGAGTACGCGTTGGTACGCACCATCACTTTTGCTGATATTCAGACCGTCGGTAACCGCACCATTCCACTGAAGATGATTGTGCAACCGATTGACAAGCCGGAGGAGCAGACCATCTTGCACTATGAGAATATTGCCTTTGACCTGCCGCTGACGGCCAGTTTCTTTTCGCTGCGCGCACTGAAGAAGCGCTGAAATGATTCTAACCCTGGCCTGGCGCAATATTGGCCGTAACCGTCGTCGCACCTTTCTGACCGTTTCCGCGATGGTGGTTTCGTCCAGCCTGCTGATTCTTTCGCTGAGCCTTTTCAGCGGGATGTTCAGTGATATGCTCGCCTCCGCTACCGAGCAGTACTACGGCCATGTCGTGGTGACTGCCGACGGTTACCAGCAGGAGCGTGAAATGTTTATCAATTTTGCGCCGGAGGACGGTTTCTTGAACACCCTTGATCAATCGCCGCAAACCCTTGGTGTTTCCCCCCGGCTTCGTGCTTTCGGCCTTTTTTCTTATGCCGATAACAGCTGCCCCGCCGAATTGCTCGGAGTCGATCCGCAGCGCGAACAGCAGGTCACAACGTTAGGCAGGATGCTCAGTGACGGCCACTATCTGCTGCCCGGCGAATTTGCCGGTGTAGTGCTGGGTGCGGTACTGGCCGACAAACTGGGGGTGAAACCGGGGGATGAGCTGGTCTTCGTTACCCAGGCGGCTGACGGTTCGATCGGCAATGCATTGCTCACCGTCAGCGGTGTCTTCAGGACCGGTGCGACGGGGCAGGACAACACGCTGGCGCTGGTATCGCTGGTGTGGCTGCAAAAGGTTATGGCGTTGCCGGGACGGGTGCATGAGATCGCTATCACCGTCACTGCTCCGCTGGAGGCTCCGCTGTTGGCACGGGAAATGGCCGCGCAGCTGCCGCCAGGGTTGGAGGTACACGAATGGAGTACATTGTTACCCGAGATGCGAGAGGTGCTTGCCTCCTACGCCGTCAGTCGTCTGATTATGGCGTTGATTTTGTACAGTGCCGCCGGGCTCGGGGTGCTCAATACCTTCTTTATGGCGGTCATGGAACGAACGCGGGAGTTTGGTATTCTGATGGCAATGGGGCTGCGACCGATGCAGGTGCGCCTGTTGGTGATGACTGAAACGCTGGCGATGGGGTTGCTGTCGTTGCTGATCGGCCTGATCACCGGGGGGCTGCTGACCTTGTATATGTCGCGGGTGGGGATTGATCTGTCCGCTTATCTGACCCCGATCACTTATGCCGGTGGGACGATTCTGCCACGTCTGCGGGCTGAGTTTGCGTTCGACAATTTCTGGATACCGTCGCTGTGCCTGCTCCTTATTTGCTTGCTGGCGGGGTTGCTCCCTGCAAATCGTGCTGCGCGGCTCGAACCGGTGCGCGCCATCCGGGAGGAATGAGCGTGAAACTGTTTCGGTTGGCCTGGCGTAACGTGTGGCGTAATCGGCGCCGCTCGCTGATCACATTGGCGGCGATGAGCCTGAGTGTCATGCTCGTCCAGGGTTCACATAATCTGTCGGTGGGGGTCTATGCACAGATGATCGACAATGGTGTCCGTGCCGGTTCCGGCCACCTGAGTATCTATGCTGGTGATTATGCGCGCAGTCGTGATGAAAAACTGACCTTTCTCCGCGCAGATTTACAGACGCGGATTGCGGCACTCCCCGGCGTCGCGCAGGTGGCTCCGCGTCTCTATCTCCCCGGCATGGCGCAATCAAGCCGTGAGAGTCGTGGTATCCTCCTCACCGGGGTCGATCCGGAAGTGGAACGAGTGGTCAATCCGTTTCTGAGAAAACTCGGGGCCGACGAGATGCTGCGTTCAATTGACGGGCGCGATGCGGTGATCGGCGAGAAACTGTTGCGCGAGCTGCAATTGAAGCCGGGGCAGAAGTTTGTGGTGACGGTGCAGGGGCGCGACGGGGAACTGGCCAGCGAACTCTTGCGCGTTCGTGGGGTGGTGCGCACCGGGATGCGCGATATCGACGGGTCGCTGGTGCTGGTCGGTCGCGAGCGTGCGGCAAAGATCCTCGGCGTGCCCGATGCGATTCACGAGCTGGCCGTGATCCTCGTACGGGCGCAGGATGACGTCACAGTTTATCCGCAGGTGGTTGCGTTGTTAGGTTCTCACCCCGAATTGCGCGTGGTTCCCTGGGAGACGGCGATGGTCAATCTGGCCAATGCCATCAAGTTTGATTACGCCAGTCAACAAGTCATCTTCATTATTATCCTGCTCATTGTGACGATCGGCATGGTGAATACCGTGTTGATGTCGGTGCTGGAACGGATGCGTGAATTCGGGGTGATGCGGGCACTCGGAGCAACATCTCGGGTACTGGTTACACTGGTGCTCACCGAGGCGCTGCTACTCGGTGTCATTGCGGCGTTGTTTGGCACCCTGCTCGGTTCCGCGTTGACCTGGTATCTGGCCGAGGTCGGGATCGATCTGCGTGATTACATCTCGGCCGAAATTGAGTTCGGCGGAGTGGTTTTTGAACCGATCATTCGCGCGGACTGGGATTGGGTGTGGATGGGTAAACTTGCGCTGTGGGTGATCCCGCTGTCGTTGTTTGCCGCTTTGTATCCGGCACTGAAAGCGGTGCGCATTGCGCCGGTGGAAGCGATGCGCCATGTATGATCATCCCCCCCTCCTAACGCAGGATTGAAACGATGCCGTTGGTGCAACTGGTGAATATCAATAAAACGTATCAGCTCGGGAATCAGCAGGTTCACGCGGTACACGATTTTTCATTGCGCATCAAGCGCGGCGAATTTATCGCGCTGGCGGGGCCATCAGGAAGCGGTAAAACAACGATTCTTAATCTGATCGGCTGTCTCGACAAACCGAGTTCCGGTCGGATCGAGATCAACGGGGTCGATGTCGCTCAACGCTCCGCGCGGCAGCTTTCCGACTTTCGTTTGCGTGAACTGGGCTTTATCTTTCAATCGTACAACCTGATCCCGGTGCTGACCGCGTTGGAGAATGCCGAGTTCACACTGATGCTGCAAGGGGTGCCCAAGGCGGAGCGCCGCTCGCGGGTGACAGACTTATTCCGCCAACTTGGCATCGCCGGTCTGGAGGAGCGCCGCCCGAACGATCTTTCTGGCGGACAGCAACAACGGGTGGCCATCGCCCGGGCAATGGCGGCGAACCCGCAGGTGATTCTGGCCGATGAACCGACCGCCAATCTTGATTCACACACCGCGATTGAACTGCTCGATCTGATGCGGCGGCTCAACGCCGAGCAGGGGATTACCTTCATTTTCAGTTCTCACGATCAGCAGGTCATTTTCAGGGCGCGACGGGTGGTGCGGCTCAAGGATGGGGTTCTGCAAAGTGACAGTCTGGAGTCCGCAGAGTGAAAGCGGCTGTGCTGCTTTCACTGGCGGTGGTGGTCTTGTCGTGTGTGCCCGCCACGGCGTGGGACGGCGGCGGTTCATTCAAATCGCTCAATCTTTATCAGGAGGCTTCGCTCGCCACCGGCCAGAGATCCAGCCTTTTTTCAGCTAACCGTTTACGGTTGACTCTCGATCACCGTTTTGACGAACAGGGTGATCTTGAGTGCGCGGTTGAAAATCTGACGTTGTATCGTGATAATCCCGGCGGGACCGGATCGCGGCCTGCGTGGGTCAACCGCCGCTTCGATCTCGAAACAGACTGGCGTCGCGACCGGCAGCTGTACACCCTCGTCCAGATCGATCGCCTGAATCTGCGGCTGACCGTCGGGCGGACAGATTTGACCGTGGGGCGACAGGCGATCGGTTTCGGGCGTATGGCGTTGTTCTCGCCGTTGGATAATATTGCCCCGTTTCCCCCCGATGCCCTCGATAGTGGCGTGCGTCCCGGTGTAGATGCCCTGCGCTGGGCATATTTTGCTCCTTTTGGCGGCGAATTCCAGTTCATCACGGTGGCCGGTGATCGTCGCGAGCACAACAGTTTTATCGGGACGCTGGTGACCAGGATGGCCACTGTTGATCTGCTTGCCATCGGCGGTCGTCTGCGCGACCGCAGTACCTTCGGCTGCGGTCTCGCCGGCGATCTTGGCGGTCTTGGTCTGAAAGGCGAGGTTGTTCATTATGAGGGGGTCCGTGTTGGCCTGATCGATGGCGATCCGCGTCAACGGTTCGCGCTCGGGGCATTGGAAGTTTGGTTTGGCTCCGGTGATCTGACCCTGCTGGCTGAGTATTTTTATAATGGAGCCGGTAGCTCCAGGGCGGAAGCTTACCCGCGCGTTGCACGGAGTGTGGTGGTTACCGAGGGGATGACCTCTTTGTTGGGGCGACACTATCTGCTGGTGTCGCCCGGCTATCAATTGCATCCGCTGCTTACCGGTCAAATGTTGTTGATCTGGAATCTTCTGGACAGCTCAGCGGTGCTGCGACCGATGTTTGACTGGTCCCTTGCGGAGAATCTGTCTCTCCAGCTGTTCTGGACGTTTACTTCTGGCAAGAAGCCGAAACCGACCACGATTCCCGGTGTCATGGCGCTACGCAGCGAATTCGGCGGCGTGGGGGATAGCGGTGGTCTGTTCCTTCAGTATTTTTTTTAGTCCAGCGTCGCGTGCCCGCTTTTGCAGCATCCGGGCGATTTTATTTGCATCACATGCAGTGCTACGGTATAGACTGTCGCATGGCTGCTGATGTGAAAACTGTCCGGGAAGAAATTGAAGCGCGTGAACAAGTGAATTTGGCCCACGGGGCATGTTTGAGTTCCTCCGCTCGCCGCGATTTCCCTGAAGTTCCGTGCACCGTGCGGACCGCTTTTCAGCATGATCGCGACCGGATTTTGCACTGCAAGGCTTTTCGTCGTCTTAAATACAAAACCCAGGTTTTCCTTTCCCCCGAAGGGGATCATTATCGGACACGTCTGACGCATACGCTGGAGGTGGCCCAGATTGCCCGCACCGTTGCACGTGCGCTGGCGCTCAATGAGGATCTGACCGAGGCCATTGCCCTGGGGCATGATCTCGGCCATACCCCCTTTGGACATGCCGGGGAACGGGTGCTGAATGAAATGGTGCCAGTCGGCTTTCGCCATGCGCAGCAAAGTGTGCGCGTCGTCGAGATGCTCGAAAAGGATGGTGCGGGGCTCAACCTGACCGCCGCAGTGCGTGATGGGATTGCCCGGCATTCGAAAGGCAAAGGACCAATTCTGACGCGCAGTGAAGAGTTTTGCGCCGCCACTCTGGAGGGGCGGATCGTGCGTCTGGCAGATGTTGTCGCTTATGTCAATCATGACCTGGATGACGCACTGCGGGCAGGGTTGATAACCCTTGCCGATATCCCTGCCGGAATCATTAAACTTCTTGGTCCCCGTCATTCCTGCCGTATTGATGCGATGGTTCGGGACATGATTAGTGTCTCCCGCGCGGTAGAAGATGATATTTGTTTGTCTGCGCCGATGGCCGAGACAATTTCGGCATTGCGGAGTTGGCTCTTTGAACACGTTTACCAGGCAGCAAGTGTCGACGCCGATTTCGAAAAGGCCTCGCGGGTGTTGCGCGAGCTCTTTTGTTACTTTGTCAGCAATGAGTCAGCGTTGATGGAGCATGGCGGAGTGCATCGCGCGAACGATTCGCTCGAAACGTCGGTGGCTGACGTTATTGCCGGGATGACCGATCGTTATGCGATGAACCTTTATCAAAAGCTCTTTTTTCCGCAACCGTGGAAGGTTCTTTGAGACGCATAACCCCTTGAATTTACCGGAGGAAAGGTTGACACTCCAGGGGGGATATGATAGCGTGACAACTGCTGTGTGAAAATATCGAAACGGTGCGTCAGGCGGATTAAATGAATAGATTGAGGATGAAGCTGGTTTTTCGTCTTGGTGCAGTTGGTTTTAGTGTCTCGATTGGAGAACTTGTTGAAATCCTTGAGTCGCATCCCGGCCAGCCAGGGGGTGAGAACATCGACGGGTGCCAATTTCTGCTCGGAGAAATTATTTGTCGTAGAGGAACCGTCCCGGTACGCGACCTGCGGCGGCGGATGCAGCTTTCGTCTGATCATGGCGTGAATGACGCCACCATTCTGGTTCTCGGTGACGATAACCGTTGTTTCGGCGTAATCGCTGACCACATTGACGGAATTTTCCCCGCAACTGAGTTTGTCACGTTTTCGGTACCATTCCAGTTTGTCGATGGCGCGGTTCCGGTTTATGAGCGCATCGATCTCTGGTCTGATGAGCCGTTGGTCGCCCTTGATTTTCGAACCCTCGTCGCCAGCTGGGGGACCTGATGAGGCAGATGGCCTTGTTTCGTCTCGGCAGTGAGTCGTTTGCTGTGAACGGAAACGTCGTTGCACATATCGTTGCCACGCCGCAATTTTTTCAGCTGCCGCTGATGTGTCCGGAGATTTTCGGTGTTTTTGTTCGTGACGAACAACCGGTGTATTTGTTCGATTTGTTCAAGGTCTATAACCTGTCCTTCGACCTGACTTGGGATATGGCTGAACATGTTCTGATCTGTCGGAGTGAAGCCGGTCAGGTCGGGTTGCCCGCTTCTTTGCTCGAACGAATCGTCCCGGTCGAATCAGGAGTTCTGGAGAAGGCGGCCCAGGTTGATTTCTGTCAAATGCAATATGAGTTTACCTTTGATGACCAAAAATATCAGTTGGTGGACGTTGACACTCTCGTGGCGGCGCTGCTGCGCTGAGATGACGGTGTTACACGCGACCGCAAGGAGGCTTTGATGGGCAAGAAATTGTTGCTGGCCGATGACAGCATTACAATCCAGAAGGTCGTCGGCATCACCTTTGCTCATGAAGATTATGTCCTGACGATTGTCGATAACGGTGACGACGCATTGCAGAAGGCGCAGGCTGATCGTCCCGATCTGATTCTGGCGGATGTTTACATGCCAGGGAAGAACGGCTATGAGCTCTGTAGTGCGATCAAGCAGGATCCTTCCCTGGCGGGGGTTCCCGTATTGCTGTTGGCCGGAACGTTCGAGCCGTTTGATGAAGGCAAGGCCAAAGCTTGCGGTGCCGATGCCTGGATACCGAAGCCGTTTGAATCCCAGGCATTGATCGACCAGGTTGAAGCATTATTGTCTGCGGCTCCTGTTGCTCCAGCTCCTGTTGCTCCGGCTCCTGTTGCTCCGGCTCCTGTTGCTCCGGCTCCTGTTGCTCCGGCTCCTGTTGCTCCAGCTCCTGTTGCTCCGGCTCCTGTTGCTCCGGCTCCTGTTGCTCCAGCTCCTGTTGCTCCGGCTCCTGTTGCTCCGGCTCCTGTTGCTCCGGCTCCTGTTGCTCCGGCTCCTGTTGCTCCCATTCCCGTTCCAGTTCCCGTTCCAGTTCCCGTTCCAACTGATGCTCCTGTTCCCGTTCCATTCACTTTTCCAGTCCTGGTTCCGGTCCTGGTTCCAGCTCCAGTTCCGGTCCTGGTTCCAGCTCCAGTTCCATTCCCAATTTCAGTCCTGGTATCGGTCACATTTCCTGTCCTTGCCTTGAGTTTAATAATATAAGATATCCTGAGGTTGGCGGTGAGGTGACCGTCGTACGCTGCGGTGTTGGCATCGTTCAGCAGTTGCTTTCCTGCATAGCGCAGTTCCGCCATCATATCGAACGTTTGGTGCCAGGAGGTTTGAAAGCGGGCATGGACCATCTGTGCGGGGATGCCGGGCAGGGCGTTGCCGCTGAAGTCGTTTCCATCGTCGACAAACTCAGTGAACTTGTTGCTGTTGAGGTAGATGCTGGTGTAGAGGGTGTTCTTCCATTGGGCGCCGGTGTTGCTGAGGTCGATCCGGTTAAAAATTTCGATCCCCGATAGCCGGGCGCTTCCGGCGTTGATACCGGAGAAGATCTCTTCGGTGACCCTTTTGGTGACCAGCATGTTGCGGATGCGGATCGTGTAGGCGGTGATGTCGTAGTACCACCGTTTACCGGTCGACCATCCGCGGAATCCGGCATCGAAGTTCCATCCGGTTTCAGGTTTCAGATCGGGGTTGACCAGTCCGCCGGGCAGGAGGGTCTCTTCGAGTGACGGGGCCGAGAAGCCGTGTCCGGCAGAGGCGTGGATGAAGTGTTCCCGTGTGACATTGTAGTTCAGCCCGAGCCTGGGGGAGAGCACCGGGTCATAGCTGTAGCTGCCCGACTGGTCGGTGTCGTCGATGTGATAGAGGGTGTTGAGGCGGTACTCCAACAGGTTGAGGTTAAGTCCGCCTTCGATATTGAGTTTGTTTACAGGCGACCAGCGTGCATGGGCGAAGAGGTTGCCATAGCGGCGTGTCTCGCTGTTGTGCAGCTGCAGGTCGCCCTCTTCGCCGGAGAGCGTTTCGATAATCTTCCAGTTGAACGCTTCATGGAACAGCTCGAAGCCGGTTTGGAGGCGGAGGTTGTTTTTCTCGTACCGGAGATAGTTTCTTAATCCCCCCATGGTGGCGCCTTCATCCAGTATATTAAAGGGTCGAGATTCGTAGGAGTCAGACCAGGCGGAGAAGAGCACCAGTTTGTTGTGCCAGTTTTCGCTGAAGGTATGTTGCCAGGAGGCTCCCCCGGTGATCTTTGTGTATGCCTTGAATCCCTCGATCGCCAGCCAGTTGGCGGCTGCTCTTTCCGGGTTTTCGAGAAAATTGGTCTCGTTCAGCGAGCTGGGGATCTGTGCATCGAGCCGGGTGGTGAGCAGGTGAAAGGTGATGCGGTTCTTGTGCGATCCGGTGGTGCCGTGGAGGAAAAGGTGATCGCGCGAGTAGCTGTTGTTCTCGCGGAATCCGTCGGAGGAGGAGCGGGCAAGGCCTGCAGTGATCGCGGTATGGTCCTGCTTCCAGCCGAGGCGGACCGCATGTTTCCAGGTGTTGAACGAGCCGGCGGAGGAGGAGAGGTTCATGGAGGGTCCGTTTTGCGTGGGGTACAGTGCCCGCAGCTTCACCACCCCGCCGAGTCCGGATCCGTACATCGCCGATGCCGGTCCCTTGAGAATCTCCATGCGCGACAAGCCGGCAAGGTCCATGTCCTCGATCGCAGAGACGCCGTCGCCGTTGGT
>JAHYIW010000043.1 GCA_019429445.1 Desulfuromonadaceae bacterium | reverse complement strand
GAGCTTGTTGATGGAGGCGTTGGAGGAAGTAAGAGAGGACAAATAAGCTGGTCACCGGTTAAATTTCTCAGTCGTCGCTGATTTTCACCGGCGGGGCGGAAAAATTTTGCAGTCGAGAAATATGCGGCCAGAGCATAGAGCCTTGGTGTCCAAAATGGTGTACAGGGGAATTAAAAAAGGGCACACCAATCGGTGAGCCCTTTGAATTGTTTTGGTTGCGGGGGCAGGATTTGAACCTGCGACCTCCGGGTTATGAGCCCGACGAGCTACCAGACTGCTCTACCCCGCGACAAGGACCCGCACACTACGCCAAGCGCCCGACGATGTCAACCTTCTTTTCCGGATTTTCTCATCCCGACTATTTTTCGCACCTTGTTCCGTTTGACGCTTTCCGTTACACTGGCGCCGCAGTATCCAAATGTGCCCATTTTCTGCAGCCGATATTGCCTGGAGTCCCATGAACGAACTGACGATCACCCTCGCACAAGCTTTGCTGCAACGCGACAAAGGCGCCCTGCTGGTCGATGCCCGCAGCCCGGCGGAGTTTGCCGAGGCGACAATCCCCGGTGCGCTCAATGTGCCAATCTTCGCTGACGACGAACGAGCCGAAATCGGCACCCTTTACAAACAAGTGGGCAAGGACGAAGCCCGCAGGCGCGCAGTTGAGCTGGTCGCCCCGAAGATTCCCCGACTGCTCGAAGTGGTGCGCACGGCGTGGGCGGGGCATACCGGGCCGGTGATTGTTTTTTGCTGGCGCGGCGGCATGCGCAGCAAGGCGCTGACCAGCTTTCTCGATCTGGCCGGGATTCCGGCGCGGCAGTTGCTGGGGGGGCACAAGGCCTTTCGTCGCCTGGTGCTCGATTTTTTTGATCGCGGCAGATGGGGGCGGATGCTGGTGCTGCGCGGTCTGACCGGGGTTGGCAAGACGCGCATCCTGCAACGGTTGGAGGAAGAAAACTACCCGGTGATCGACCTCGAAGCACTGGCCAACCATCGTGGCAGCACCTTCGGTAATCTTGGCCTGCCGCCGCAACCGGGGCAGAAAATGTTTGAAGCACTGGTCTGGGATGTGTTGCGCAAGATTGGCCTGGATGACTATATTCTTGCTGAAGGCGAAAGTCGTCATATCGGTCGCTTGGCGCTGCCGGCGCGGCTTTATCAGGCCCTTCAGCCGGAACCCAGCCTCTGGGTCACGGCTTCTCTCGAACGTCGTGCCGACATCATTCTCGATGACTATCCCGACCCCGATCGCTTTCGTGAGGGGTTCGTACGCCAGCTCAACGCGCTGCGCGAGCGGCTCGGTGGTGAGGGGGTTGACTTTCTGCTCGAGCTTCTCGAACAGGGAGCCTGGCGCGAGCTGGTCAAGGAGCTGATGGTTCGCTATTACGATCCGCTGTATCGCCACACCCTGCCAGCGGACCGGATTGAAATCAACTTTGATGACGAAGAGGGTGCGCTGGTCGAATTAAAGACCGCCATTGCCGAGCTACTCACCACCCCGAAGCGACCCGTGCCATGACTCCTGCGCACCCCGCTGCCATGAACCGCCTCTGCACGAAATGCCTGCGCAACTGCAAGCAACCGGCCTCCGTCCTGCTGCTGGCTTGCCCGCGTTACCTGCCGTTGCCGTTCAAGGTTGAGCAGCATAAATTTGAACAGCTTGAGCTGTTCGGCGACAGCACGGACAAGGACACTTCACACAAATAAAAACGGGGTCAAAGCACCCAGCCCCGACCCCGCTGTCTCGTCCTGTGATCTCCCGGCTTACTCAAGCCCCGCCAGAAAATCGACAATGTAGTGGGTAAACTTCTCCGCTTCGACCAGAAATGAATCGTGACCGTAGTCGGACGCAATCAGATGATAGGTGGTTGGCCGTCCCAGCCGCTGAAGAATCGTCACTGCCTCTTCGGTCAGGTATGGCGGATAAAGCCAGTCGGAGCTAAAGGCGAACCACAGCGACGGGCAGATCACCTGCTTCAGAGCATCTTCCAGATGATCGAAGTTCCAGCCGGCATCGTACAGATCGAGCGCTTTGGCAAGATAGAGAAAGCTGTTGGTGTCAAATCGATCGACAAAGTTGCGCCCGTTATATTCCAGATAACGCTCCACCTCATACTGACCGAAAAAATCGAACAGACCGTCTCGCACCGAAAAACGCCGCCCGAACTTGAGCTGCATCGATGTGTCGGAGAGGAACGAAATGTGTCCGATGGCACGGGCCAGCGCCAAACCATCGGCGGGGGGATGCTCGGGTCGATAGTTCCCCTTCTTCCACAGCGGATCGTTAAAGATCGCCTGCCGGGCCATGGCGTTAAGCGCAATCGCCATCGGCGAGTTCGACACCGTTCCGGCAATCGGGATGATCGACCGGGTACGCTCCGGAAAATGGATCCCCCATTCCAGCGCCTGCATCGCTCCCATGCTCCCCCCAATGACGCAGTACAGCTGGTCAATGCCGAGTCGATCGACAAGCAACTGTTGGGCGCGCACCATGTCGCGCACCATGAGCACCGGAAAGTTAAGCCGGTACGGCTTGCCGGTACGCGGGTTCTTACTGGTCGGGCCGGTCGAGCCAAAGCACGAACCGATAACGTTGGAGCAGATCACATAGTAGCGACCGGTATCGAGTACTTTCCCCGGTCCGATCATGGCATCCCACCACCCCGGTTTGCGATCTTGGGTGCTATGGTAGCCGGCCGCGTGTGCGTCGCCGGTCCAGGCATGAGCGACCAGAATCGCGTTTGAACGGGCCGCGTTGAGCGTGCCGTAGGTTTCGTAGGCAAGGGTTAACGGACCGAGCACCCGACCGCTCTCCAGCCGTAGTTCAGCATCAAAATGCGCATATTCAGTGGTGACGATGCCGACAGAATTTTCCACAGCCAACCCTTTGTCCCGCGATTTATCCACTAAACGCAAAAAGCCCCTGCTCAGATCAGATGAGCAGGGGCCGAAGGATATAACGATATTTTTCCCGAGGCTCCGTCCTCATCTGTCCCCCGCTGACCTGGGGGTCGGATTTAGCACCTGGCACCCGCGCGGGCGGATCGGTTGCTGCGGTTTCATAGGGCCTGACCCTCCACCGCTCTGGATAAAGACGAACGTCATTAATTCAGTTGTTCGGAAAAGCTAACGGAATTGCGGTAACTTGTCAAATCAATTCAGGATCAGCGGCAGGAGGATGTTAAACTCGCGTCGACAGTATGGATGATCGCGGTCAATATGCTTTCCAGACATTGACTTGTCATTGGAGTTCGATAGTCTTTTCTGGTCATGTGGATGATTGATGTGCGTCCGGGAAAAGAGAATTTTGTGCCTCAGGCCCTGCTCAGAAAATCGAATCTTGCCGAACTGATTACGCTTCTGCTTGGACGACAAAAAGTAGTCGGTCCGGTTGCGCTGGGTAACGACCAGTTCAGGTTTGCCGAGATTAATTCCCCGGCAGAACTGCGTCTTGATTATCTTCCGACCATCCTGCCCCCGAAAAAATATTTTCTCCCCCCCCATGAAATGCTGCTGCACTACGATATCGCCGCTGGCCAACAGATGCAGGCGCTGGCCGAGGTCGAAGAGCTGGTGCTGTTTGGTGTCCATACCTGCGACCTTGCCGGTATCCAGTGTCTGAATATGATTTTTTCCGACCGACCGCGCGATTTACACTACCTGCTGCGCAAGAACCAGCTCACCCTGATTGGTCTGGAGTGCAATGACTGCTGTGATCATCACGCGAATTGCGCCCTGTTGCATACTCACCTGCCAAAAGGTGGCTACGACCTGTTTCTGAGCGATCTGGGCGCTGACTACTTCGTCGATATCGCTACCCACAAAGGGGAACAGCTGGTCGCCGCTGCACAATTATTCGAACCGGTCACCGCAGCAGCGCAAGACGCCCTGGCAACGCTGCGTCGCAACAAAAAAGAACGTTTCAAAAGCACGCTGCCGATGCGCTATGAGGATCTGCCCTATCTCCTCGAAGAAACTGTTGACAGTGCCATCTGGCAACAGGTCGGCGAAAAATGCCTGTCGTGTGGCAACTGTACCAACGTGTGTCCGACCTGTTACTGCTTTGACATTGTTGACGAACCGCAACTTGATCTGCGTAAGGGGCAACGTGTCCGCACCTGGGATTCCTGCCAGCATGAAACGTTCGCCAAGGTCGCCGGCGGGGAAAGCTTCCGCGCCGAACGCGCGGCGCGCCAGCGGCATCGTTTTAACCGCAAGTTCAACTACCCGATGGCGCGTTACCGGCGACTTTTTTGCACCGGTTGCGGACGGTGCAGCCGTGCCTGCATGGCGGCAATTGATGTGCAGGAAACGCTCAAGGCATTGATTGAGGAGCGGGGACGATGAAAACCGTTGCCGTCAGTCATTCCGACTACCAGGTCAAACGCGCGCGGATTGACGAAATCACCCCGCTGACCGCGCTGGAGAAACTCTTCCGCATCGTCCTGCCGGAGGATGAAGCCTTCGACCACGATCCAGGGCAATTTGTCGAGGTGTCGCTCTTTGGCGTTGGCGAAGCACCGATCTCGATCTGTTCGTCTCCAACCCGGCTCGACAGTTTTGAACTCTGCGTGCGCCGCACCGGGCGCTTCACCGCAGCGCTGCATCGACTCAAAACCGGTGATGAGATTGGCATTCGCGGCCCCTTCGGGGTCGGTTTTCCGGTGATTCCGCTGCAAGGAAACGATGTCCTGCTGATCGCCGGGGGGCTGGGGATTGCACCGCTGCGTTCGTTGATCAATTACATTATCGACAACCGTCGCGACTTCGGCAAGGTCGACATCCTCCTCGGCTGCCGTGATCCGGAAAGTATGTTGTTCAATGGCGAACTGGCCTGCTGGGACCAGCGCATTGATCTCAACTTCGGTTGTTCCATCGACCGCGCCGCTCCCGCCTGGGAAGGGAATGTGGGGCTGATCACCGCACTGATTCCGGGCGTCAACCTCGACCCTTTGAAAACCTTTGCCATCGCCTGTGGCCCCCCGGTGATGTATCGCTTTGTGGTCGAGGAGCTGCTGAAAAAAAAGATCCCTGAAGCACAAATCTACCTGTCGCTTGAACGCCACATGAAGTGCGGCCTTGGCAAATGTGGGCACTGCCAGATCGACAACATCTACTGTTGCCAGGATGGCCCGGTGTTCCGTTTTGACCAGGTAAACAGGCTTAAGGGGGCGATCTGATGGCACGACCGAAAGTGGCATTTTTTGATCTCTCCAGCTGCGAAGGGTGTCAGCTGCAAGTGACCAACATCGGCGCGGTCCTGTTTGAGTTACTCGGAGTGATTGAGCTGGTCGAGTTTCGCGAAGTACTGTCGGAACGCTCGGCAGCACGTTATCATCTGGCGTTTGTTGAGGGGAGCGTGAGTAATAGCGAGGCGGAGCGGCGGCTGAAAGAAATCCGCGCGCGTAGCGACGCGTTAATCGCCTACGGCAGCTGTGCGACGAACGGTGGTGTCAATGGCATGAAAAACTGCAATTCGCTCGTTGCGGCACAGGCCGAGGTCTACGCTGAACAGGGTGCATGGTTCCCGACCACCAGCACCCGCGCCTTGCATCAGCTGGTCACGGTTGATTACATGATTCCCGGCTGTCCAATCCATCCCGACGAATTCATCAAGGTGGTTAAGGCAGCGCTGGCGGGACTCCCCTCACCGGTCCCTGATTATGCCGTTTGTGTTGAGTGCAAACTCAACGAGAACGTGTGTCTGTATGACAAGGGAATCACCTGTCTGGGGCCAATCACTCGCGCCGGGTGCCATGCCTGGTGCATCAATAACGGCAACACCTGCTACGGGTGCCGGGGGCTGGTCAGCAACCCGAACCGGTCGGGGGCCGCAGCGGTGCTGCATCACTACGGACTCGATGCCGAGCAGATTGTCAAGCGGATGACGATGTACAACGCGGCAATGGAGCCGGACGATGCGTAGGAATGTTGCGGTCAAGGTCGAATTTCTGACCCGGGTCGAGGGGCACGGGCACATCGTTGTCAATGTCCGCGACGGGGTCGTGGAGCAGGCCGAGCTGCAAATTGTCGAAGCGCCCCGCTTCTTTGAGGCGATTCTGCGCGGGCGTTCGATTTTCGAGGCCCAGCACATCACGTCACGGATTTGCGGTATCTGCGCTTGCGGTCACAGCCTCGCCTCAATCCAGGCGGCCGAGCATGCCCTCGGTTTCAGTCCGAGCGTTCAGACGTTGCTGTTGCGCAGATTGCTGCTGCACATGGAGCTGCTCGACAGCCACATACTGCATATCTATCTGCTGGTTGCCCCTGATCTGCTCGGAGTACAGAGCTTCATCGGGATGATGAAGGAGCACCCCGCGGCAGTCCGCCGTGCGCTACGCATGAAACAGGCGTGCAACACCGTTTGCGATCTGCTCGTCGGTCGCCACGTCCATCCGATCAGCTGTGTGATCGGCGGATTTACAAAGCTGCCGACCACAACCCAGCTGGTAACGATGCGCGACCAGCTGGTGCAGCTGCGTGACGATCTGCTGCCGACCGTCGAGCTGATTCGGACGCTCTCTTTCCCCGAATTTTGCCGGGAAACGGAGTATGTCGCCCTGTGCAGTGATGATGATGCCTATCCGCTGTTGTCTGGCGCGATCGCTTCCAGTGACGGGGTGCGTAAAGCAAAAGAAGATTATCGTTCGATCACCAACGAATTCCTGGTGCAACATTCATCGGCCAAACATGCTCGCCTCAGTCGCAACTCCTACGCCGTCGGCGCGCTGGCACGGTTCAACCTCAACGCCGCCAAACTCCACCCGTCCGCCCAGGCGGTTGCCGCTGAACTTGGCCTGCGCGCCCCCTGCTGCAATCCTTATCTCAACACGGTTGCGCAACTGGTTGAATGTGTCCATTGCAGTGAAGCGGCACTGCTGATCGTTGAGCAGTTGCTGGCTGAGGGGATCGATCAGGGCGAAGTGGTGAGCGGCGGGGGGAACGAGAATCAGCGCATCCCGGTGCGCGCCGGTCGCGGGATTGGCGCGGTCGAAGTACCGCGCGGCATCCTTTTTCACGATTACACAATTGATGACAAAGGGATGATCGAACACGCCAACTGTGTGATTCCGACCGGGCAGAACCTGCAAAACATTGAGGATGACATGCACCGGCTGGTCCCCGAAATCCTCCCGCGCAGTGACGCCGAAATTACCCTGGCGCTCGAAATGCTGGTTCGCGCCTACGATCCCTGTATCTCGTGTTCAACCCATTTTTTGAAGATCGATTTTGTCGGGCGCTGAACTTAAGGGCCTGTAGGAAAATAACATGACCATCTTGCCTCTCATCTTCCGGCCATCTTCGGTCGCAGCTCAATCACAAAATCCTCGACTTAGCCCTGCCAGGCCTGCGGTTTTGTTCAATCGCTGCAACCAAATCTGACCCAAATCTGAGCGCAATATTGGCCACCTTATTTTCTTACAGGCCCTAAGCGGAGATTTTAACCAGTTTTTCGCGAGGGCCGTCGGCAACCACCCGCCCACTGTCGAGGGCAATGACACGCTGCACCATCTGCAGCATGATCGGGCTGTGGGTGGTGGTGATCAGTATCGCGTTTGTGTCGAGCAGTTTCGGCAACCGTTCCGCCAGCAGCCGTTCGCTCTCGGGGTCAAGCCCCAAAGTCGGTTCATCGAGCAGCAGAATCCGGCTCGGCTGGGCAAAGGCGCGTGCCAGAGCCACCTTCTGGCGTTGGCCGCCGGAGAGGTTGTTGCCGCGCTCTTCCAGTCCCATCCCCAGCGACATTCTCCCGCTTTTGAATTCATTTTCCAGCCCCGAGGCCCAGATCGCCGCGGCGAACCGGTTCGGCTCGGTGGCCCCGGCGATACGCAGATTATCTTCCAGGGTGCCGGCAAAAATCGCCGGATCTTGTGCTTTATAGGCCAGCCATTTCACCCGGTCAAAGCGGGAAATATCTTCCAGATCCAGGCCGTCAATCAGGATTTGCCCCGCATCCGGGCGACTGAGTCCGCCCAGACAACGCAGCAAGGTGGACTTCCCGGCCCCCGGTCGTCCCAGCAAGGCGATGCGCTCGCCGGGGACGATGGAAAACGACACTGCCTCAAGTGCCGCTGGCCGCCCCTCATAGTGTTTGCCGATATCGATCACGGCAATATTGCCCACAATCTGCGGACGGGGGGTACAGGTGCGTTCCTCGACCTCTTCCAGGCTGGTTTCCATTCTCGCCGCAGCACGCATGAAATCCTGCCACTTTCCGGTTACCGCGAAGAGGGATGCCACCAGCGCCATGGCACGTCCTGCCAGCAGGTTACAGGCGATGAGCTTGCCGATACTGAGCAACTGGGAGTGAATCAGATAGACCCCGGCGGTCAGGATCACCACCGTCGTCACCGTCTGCATAATCGTCGACAGCATCCCCATGCGGTGTGCGGCCAGACGTCTTTTAGTGTCAAAGTTGGTGGTCTGATCGGTCAGTTCACGCCAGCTGCGCAAAAACGATCCCGCACCGGGAGTGGTGCGCACCACATCCAGCGACCCCAGAACTTCCCCCATGAACGACAGTTTGCGGGTGTTTCTCTGTTCAGCTTCGTTGGACAGTCGCGTCTGCTGCCGCTGCAACACAAAACCGATGCTTGAAAAGAGCAGCAGCAGAATTGTCGCGGCCACCATCAATGGCCAGGCGATAAAACCGATCACCCCCAGATACAAAAAGAGAAAAGGGATATCGGCAATCGACAACAGATAAGTGGAGGAGACAAAGTCACGCGACAGACTCAGGTCACGATAGTTGGAGAGAAAACGAGGAAAACCGCCCGGCGGCAAGTCGACCTGGGCGATCATTTTTGACCACAGACGCTCATCGCTCCGCCGCGTCAGATCAACGCTGATCCGTTCGGTTGCCCAGCTCCGCACCAGGCGCATCCCGGCATCGGTGGCCAGATAAAGGCCCATGCCGAAGACCAGCGCCCAGAGGGTCTCAAAGAGACCATTGAGGGCGATCTTGTCGTAGATCAGCAACACAAAGAGCGGCAGCAGCAGCTGACCGGAGTTAATGTAGAGGCTCGCCATGCCAACTTCCGCCCACGCCGCGCGCAGTTCCGGCCACAACGCCGCCAGCGAGGCGAAGCCGCCGGACTTGCTGGCACCCTTGTGCGGCAAGGTCATCACGACAGCTTCAACCGGTGCCTCGTTTTCCGTTGTCACGGCGATATCGAGCGGCATCCCGCTGGCAGACAGGTAGTGCCAGCGCTGCTCCATGCGATGCAGCAGTCTGAAACCGTCTTCAGCAGCGCGCAGCAGAATAAGATCACCGGGGATATTCAGCACCTCATGCAGTGGTCCTACAATATGCCGCGCGGCAAGCGTCAAGCGCTCCAGTTGTATAATTTCAGCAGACCAGTCATCGGCAGCGACCAGACGCTTGAAACTCCTTTGCAGCCGTTCCGCCGCACCCCGATCAGAGGCGCACAACGCGGTGACGGCGGTCTGCACCGATTGGCTGTCGAGTGTTCCGCTGGGGGCGCCTGTGGGAACTGGATTAGAGACATCGTCCATCAAGACACAACCCAGTGGATAACAGCTGTTTGAGTTCCATCAGTAATGGTGTAATCAGCGGTTAAATCAGCAACAAATGGAGTGGGGTCAATTGAGCCGCTGCCGAGCACCAGCCTATCACCGCTGTCAGCCAGAATGGTCAATTCAGAGGCATTCTCATTACCCACCATCCGCTGAATGTCCGCACTGGTGACGGTAATCTCGGTGCCAACACCATCATTGATATTCAGGGCTTCAATGCTGGTTGTAACATTGGCCAAGGCGGTCAAGTCGTACGTACCGCCCAAATCTTGTAGCGCCACCGTATCGGTGCCTGCGCCACCATTAAGTGAGTAGGGCAAATCAGCAGAATCCGATGACACATTGAAGATATCGTTGCCGCCATACCCGTCAAGGAAGTCCCGGCCGCCACCGCCGGTGAGAATGTTGTCGCTGTGATCACCTTCCAGTCGATCCCCAAATGCAGAGCCGAGCAGGTTTTCTATACTGTCGTAAGTATCGCCAAACGCCTCGCCAGCTCTGAAATCCGGATCCAGGAGAGAAGCGTAAACCCTGGCGCCAGCGTTGGCATAACTGGCCGTGTCACTGCCCTCCCCGCCGATAAGAGCGTCAGCTCCGGGGCCGCCGATGAGGAGATCATCGCCCGCACCGCCGTCGAGGGTGTCAGCTCCGACGCCACCATAGAGGGTGTCATTGCCAGCCATCCCGTTGAGGGTGTCATTGCCATCACCACCGGTGAGGATGTTAGCCACGCCATCACCGGTCAGGATGTCTGCACCGCTGCCTCCGACCAGGTTTTCAATGTTGTGATAATTATCGGTAAAGGTGCCATCGCCACCGGTGCCGTCCGTCAGCGAGGCATTAATGGCTGAAGAAAAACTGGCGTAGGAAACAGTGTCGATGTCAGTGCCGAGGACGGTGTCCGTGTTGCCATAAATCGTGTCCGAGCCCAAAGTGCCGTAGAAAACATCATCACCGTCACCACCGGCAAGGATGTTGGGGTTGTCATCACCGGTCAGGTGGTCGTTACCCGCCCCGCCGGTCAGGTTTTCAATACCGTCATAAGTATCGGTGAAGGTTCCGTCACCGCCCGACCCCGTTGCCAATGAGGCCGTGATGGCCGTTCCCGAACCGACGCTGGCATAACTGGCGGTATCGCTGCCAGAACCGCCATGCATGGTGTTGTTTCCGGCGCCACCGACCAAAGTGTCATCGCCGTCGCCACCGTAGAGGGTGTTGGTGCCAGCTCCGCCGATAAGTACGTCATTGCCGCCGTCGCCGTAGAGGGTATCGTCCCCCCCTGCGCCATCAAGACTGTCGTTGCCGACACCGCCGACAAGGATGTTATTATTCCCGTCTCCGCTGATGGTGTTTTCGAGGGTCGAACCATAGGTGAAGGTGAGCGATGCGCTGGCGGAGTTGCCGGCAAGGTCGGTCTGGCGCACATAAACGGTGTTGTCACTATTTTCGATAAAGGCCGGAGCGGTAGAGACCCAGCTATCGTCGACGCCTGTCGCGCTGTACTCAACCAGGGCACCCGTCTCAACTCCGGTCACGGTATATGTACCCGTGGTATTGTCGCCGCCGTCAGTGGTCAGCGCAATCGTTGGTGCCGCTACGCTGGTGTCGATGTGCAAAGTGTAGATGGCCGAGTCAGCGCTGATGTTGCCGGCGGCGTCGGTCGCGGTGATTTTGTAATTATGCGTCGAGCCGTCTGACAGAGCCGCCAGGTTGTAGCTCCAGTTACCTGTGCCGTCATCCCATATCGCGGCGATAAGGAGTGCGCCATCATAGATCGTGACCCTGCTGTCTTTTTCGGCAGTCCCGGAAAGAGTTAAGGTCGTATCGTTGGTGTAGCCATTGTTTGCCACGTTGCCCTGAACCGGGTCGACATCGTCAAATGACTCGGAAATAGTGGGTGTTCCCGGCTTGATTGTATCGATAATAATAGTTTGGGCTACGGAATTCATGTTCCCGGCGGCATCAGTGCTCGTTGCAACCACGGAATGGTCTCCCTCCCCCAAAGCAATACTTTCAACGTTCAGTGTCCAGATATCCTCGGCAGTGGAAAGGAAGCCGTCACCGACCGTGTAGGGGGTGCTATCCAGTGTGACCGTCAAAACATCGGTGTCGGAAGAGTCGAAACTGCCGTTGATAATCAGGGTATTGTCATTGGTGATGAAGTCGGCATTCGAAGTACCGGCACTGTCGTCGGTAATCCCGGTGATGGTGATATTCGGCGCCGCGGTATCAATTTTAACCACCTGAGACGCTGAGTTGCTGTTCCCGGCGGTGTCGGTCGCCGTGGCCACCACGGTGTAACTGTTGTCGGCCAGAGTTGCGCCGGTAAGGTCCAGTTGCCAGTTGCCGCCGGTTGAGGTCAGTTGTGCATCGGTACCGAGGGTGTACGTGATGCCGTTAAACGTGACCGTCAGAACATTGCTTCCATAGATGTCAGCCGATTGATAGCTGCCGCTGATGATCAGGGTGTTGTCACTGGTGATAAAATCAGTAGCCGAAGCACCGGCGCTGTCGTCGGCAATGGCGGAGATAGCGACGTCCGGCGCAGCGGTGTCGATGGTGTAGTTGCCACTGGTTGCGCCGGAGCCCGGGTTGCCAGCCAGGTCGGTGTAGCCGTCCGCGATTGCTACTGCATTAGTATCACTTTCAATGTCTGGGTCTGGTGTGAACACAGCGGTCCAGGTCGTGCCTCCATCAGAAGAGCTGAAGGTGCCGAAGGTGCCGTTATTTGCTGTTACACTGAAGTCATTATTCACCTTTTCAGAGAAGGTCAAGGTAACCGTTGGGGTGTCGCCGACCTTCAATGCGTAATCGCTTAAGGTGATGCTGTCGATTGTCGGGGATATCTCGTCGATATCGTTGACTGTCACATTCAGGGCTTCGGTGTGGCTCAAACCTCCGGCATCGGTCACTTGAATATTAATGGCCAAATCCGGATTGGTTTCGAAATCGATACTGCCATTGACCCGCAATTCGTTTCCAAAAATGGATACTAGGCCGTTGTCGGCATCGTTTGTGCCATTTCCGGCAACCAAGGTGTAGGTAAAGGTGTCCCCTGCATCAACATCGGAAGCAGTCAGAGTGCCAACGACAGTGCCAATTGGGGTGTTTTCGTCCACAGCGTTGGTCGACAGGGCAATGTTGGTTGGTGCATCGTTGACGCCGGTCACGGTCACGGTGACCAACTGGTCAACCGTACCACCATGGCCATCGTTGATCGTAACGGTGAATTTCTCGTCGACGGTCTCGTTGGCCTTTAAAGTTTGGGTGGCGCTGT